>VGRA01000405.1 GCA_016875515.1 Deltaproteobacteria bacterium
CAGGACTCGCTGTCACTCGCGCGGCGGGGGGCGCGCGTGACCGGGGTGGACTTCTCCGGCGAGGCCATCTCGTTCGCCCGGCGCCTGTCCGGGGAGACCGGCATCCCCGCGCGCTTCGAGGAGGCGGAGCTGCTGCAATGGCTGGCGTCCACGCCTTTCCGGTTCGACCTCGCCTTCTCCAGCTATGGCGCGGTGGGCTGGCTGCCGGACCTGGGCCTTTGGGCGCGGGGCCTTGCGCGCGTGCTGCGGCCGGGCGGCGCCTTCGTCTACATGGAGTTCCACCCGGTCGCCTGGAGCGTGGGGCCCGCGCTCAAGCTGGACGGGGACGACTACTTCGCCGCAACCCCGTTCCACGCGCCGGTGGGGGACTACGTGGCCGAGTCCGGCGCCGCGCTCGGGGCCGTCACGGAGGCGCAGGTCCCGGTGAACACCGTGCCGGCCACCTCCTACCAGCACGGGCTGGGGCAGGTGGTGCAGGCGCTCCTGGACGCGGGGCTGCGGCTGGAGGTGCTGCGCGAGTACCCGCACGCCAACGGCTGCCGCCTCCTCCCCGCGCTGGTGCAGGGGGAGGGGAGGCGCTGGGTGTGGCCAGAGGGGACGGCGCGCGTGCCGCTCATGTTTGGACTGCGCGCCCGTCAGCCGTCGACGGGGTAACCGGTGTAGCCCTTCTCGCCCGGCGCGTAGAACGTGGCGAAGTCCGGCGGGGCCAGCGGCCTGTCCTGCCGCAGCAGCGTGGGCAGCTGCGGGTTGGAGATGAACGGCCGGCCGAAGGCCACCAGGTCCGCCCGGCCCGCCTGCAGGTCCGCCTCGGCGCGCGCGTTGTCGGAGCCGCCGGAGAGGATGAGCGTCACCTGCAAGGTGGAGCGCAGCACCTCCTTGATGGCCGGCTTCGCCTCGGGCGCACCTATGGAGGAGTGGTCCACCACGTGGACGTACGCGAGGCCGAGGGCCGACAGCTCCTTCGCGAGGTGGGCGTACAGCGCGTCCATCTCCGCGTCTGGCTTCATGTCGTTGAAGACGCCGTAGGGGGAGACGCGGATGCCCACCCGGTCACCGCCCACCCGGGCGGCGCAGCGGCGCGCCACCTCCACGGCGAAGCGGGCGCGGTTCTCCGCGCTGCCGCCCCAGCGGTCCGTACGGACGTTGGAGGCGGTGTTGAGGAACTGGTCCACCAGGTACCCGCTGGCACCGTGGAGCTCGACGCCGTCGAAGTCGGCCTGCATGGCCAGCTCGGCAGACTGCGCGTGCTCCTCGATGGCGGCTTCAATGTCCGCCTCGGTCATGGTCACCGGCAGGCTGGCCGGCTGGTTGCCCGGCCCGTCCACCCACACCGGCTGCGAGAGCGCCACCGCGAACGGCGCCACCACGCGCGCGCCGGGCGGGAGGTTGGCGGTGGCGGAGGCGCGGCCGATGTGCATGAGCTGCACGAAGATGCGCCCCGAGGCGGCGTGCACCTCGTCCGTCACGACGCGCCAGCCCTTCACGTGCGCGTCGTTGAAGAGGCCGGGGATGCGGGCGTAGCCGAGCCCGTTGCGGGACGGGGAGGTGCCCCCGGTGACGATGAGGCCGGGCTCCGCGCGCTGCGCGTAGCAGCGGGCCACCGGCTGCCCCGGGACGTTGCCGGGAGAGCGGTTGCGCGTCACGGGGGCCATGACGATGCGGTTGGACAGCTGCGTGCGGCCGAGCGTGTAGGCAGAGAAGAGCGCCGTGTTCATGGGGACGGGCGCGCAACGCCCGGTCGGCTGCACTGCGAGCGAAAGTGCGGGGGCGCCATGGGCGCCACGTCCTTGGGTGGACGGCTTCTTCCTCGAGGGCTTCACCGCCACCATCTCCATGGTGGAGGACGAGGCGGCGCTCAAGGCCATGCAGGGCAACGAGCGGATCACCAACCGCTCGTACCAGGCCTCCCTGGAGGAGGCGTGGCCGGATGACCTGCGCCAGCTGACTGCCCGCAACTACGGGGACGAGCAGCGGCACCTGGCCTACATCCGCGAGGCGCTGCGGAACCGCGCCTGGGAGGAGCAGGGGCCGGTCCAGCACGCTTGAGTCGCAGGCGGCGAGGTGGGCGTGCGGCGCGTCAGCCGAGGTTGTGGAAGACGCGCTGCACGTCGTCGTCCTGCTCGAGCCCGTCCACCAGCCCGAGCACCTCGGTGGCCTTGTCCTCCGGCAGCTCGACGAGGTTGGCGGCGATGTACTCGGAGTCCGCGGACAGCGGCGTGATGCCGCGCGCCTCGATGGCGGCCTGCAGTTGGCCGAAGTCGTTGAAGGCGCAGCGGACGACGATCCGCTTCTCGCCCTTCTCGCCGGTGCCCTCGCCCAACTCCTGCAGGCCGTGGTCGATGAGCTCCAGCTCCAGCGCCTCCAGGTCCAGCCCCTCGGGGTTGAGCCGGAACACGCCCATGCGCTGGAACATGAAGCCCACGCTGCCCGTGGTGCCCAGGTTGCCGCCGTGCTTGTTGAAGTGCATGCGGACGTTGGCCACGGTGCGGACCACGTTGTCGGTGGCCGTCTCCACCAGGAGCGCGATGCCGTGGGGGCCGTAGCCCTCGTACAGCACGACCTCGTAGTTCTCCCCGCCCTGGCCCGAGGCCCGCTTGATGGCCGCCTCCACCTTGTCCTTGGGCATGTTGGCGGCCCGGGCATTCTGCAGCGCACGGCGCAAGGCGGGGTTGCTGTCCGGGTTGGCGCCGCCGCCCTTCACCGCGATTGCAATGTCCTTGCTCACCCGGGTGAACAGCTTCGCCATCTTGTTCCACCGCGCGAACATGGTGGCCTTGCGCGTCTCGAAGATGCGTCCCATGGGGGCTCCTCTATCAAGCCCCGCGGGCTTGTCCCAGAGGGTTGGCGGGGGCGCCCCGGTGAAGGAGCGGGCGCTCGACGTACCGGTGCGCCAGGGCCGCCGCCGCGAGCGACAGGGCGGTGAAGGCAGCCAGCGTCCCGGACGCGGGCAGGTCCAGCCGGAGCACCGCCCGGAGCGCGAGCGGGTGGAGCAGGTAGAGCGCGTAGGACCGCGCTCCGAGCCACTCGAGCAGTCCCGCCGCACCCGGAAGCACGTCCCCGGCGTTCCGGCTCGCCAGCGCCACGAGCAGGAACGAGAGCAGGGTGAGCAGCGTGGCCCCGCCGCCCAGCGCCCACCCGAAGGGGCCCGTGGCCGGGAGGAGGAAGACGGCCACGGCCAGCCCCCATGACACGGGACCCACCATGCCCAGTCTCCGACGGGCCGCAGGGGACCGGCCGTGCTGCCACGCTGCAAGGAGCACCCCCGAGAGGAGGGCGTCCGCGCGCGCCCACGGCGGGTAACGCCAGGACTCGAATGCGCCCGGTGCGGACGGCACCTCCCACGGGCGCAGCAGCACGGGCAGCAGGACGCCCGAGGCGGCGAGCACCAGGTGCCAGCGCCGCGTCCCGGTGAGCAGGAGCAGCAGCGGCAGCGCGGCGTAGAACTGCTCCTCCACGCCGAGGCTCCAGTACCAGGCGAGCCGCTCGCCGGCGTGCTCCAGCGCGAAGAGGTTGTAGGTGCAGGTGACGACGGCCACGGCCTCGCGCGCGAGCTGGGTCCCGGTGCCGAACTCGCCGCCGAGCGCCACGGCGAACAGCCACGCGAGCCCCGCGGTGCCCCACGCGAGCGGCCACAGGCGCCACGCCCGGCGCTTCGCGAAGGCGAGCAGCCAGGGCCCGGCGGCGCGGAGGCGGG
>VGRA01000406.1 GCA_016875515.1 Deltaproteobacteria bacterium
AGCAGCAGGTCCATCCCGCGCGGGTTGCGCGCCACGTCCCACGCCGGCATCGCCCCCTCCAGGTCGAACACCAGCCGCACCTTCTCCCCGTGGCCGCCCACGCGGACCTCGCGTACGCCGGGGTGCCGCACAGCGAGTGCGCGCGGCCCCTTCACGCCGAACAGGTCCACCGCCAGCCGCGGCGGGTCCGCAAGCTCCACCACGTCGAACCGCGCGAGCGGCCCGTCGGTGATGACCCGCAGCCGCCCCTTCTCGGACTTGAGCCCCTTGAGCACCTTCGCCGGGCGGGCCACCTGCTGCTCGTCCGTGCGCACCTGCACCACGCCGTCCGGTCCGGGCGCGGGACGCGCAACCACGGGCTCCGCTGCCGGCGCCGGGGTCTCCCCCTGCCCCGTTGACGGGGCCGCGGCCACATCCGCAGCCGGGGCCGGCTCCGCCGCTGCCACCGCCGCCGGGGCCTCGCCTCCGGTGACCGTCACCAGCACCGCGTTGCCCTCGGCGCGCACGTCGTACTGCGGGGCGCCGCGCAGGGCCACCAGCACGCGCCCCACGCTGGCCTGGCTGCCGGAGAACTGGCTCACCACCACGCCGTCCACCGGGCCCATGCCGTCGTGGTGGCCCTGGATGGCCGCGGCGTCCGCCGTGGAGAGGTCCACCACCAGCCGGTCCGGGTCTGCCATGCGGAACACCGTGAAGGTGGGCGGCCGGTTGCCCTTCACGACCACCTGGGTCCCGCCCCGCTGGGGGGACACCTGGATGGACGTGAGCGTATTGAACTCCGCGGCCAGCGCACCCATGGGCAGCATCGCAGCGGCCAGCGCCCACAGGCGCACTCGAATCATCATTGCCCCGCACTCCCCGCTATTCATGGACCCACCACCTTACCGGACCCCAGGTCCAGGTCCGTGCCGCTTCCCCTGTCCGCCTTGACGCAGAGCTGGCGGACCACGGGAATCCGGCGCCCGTCCGGGCTCGGCATCTGCTCGGTGACGGCGATGCAGTCGCGCAGCACCTGCGTCACCTTCCCCTGCAGCTTGCCCACCGGGAAATTCTTGTAGACCACGTGCCCCTTGCCAGACGGGTCCTCCAACATCCCGAACGGGTTGGCGTCGCTCGTGACGGTGGCCACCAGCACCAGCTGGTCCACGTCCCAGCCGCACAGCGGCTCGCGGCACTCGTTGCTGCCCGTGTCCCCCGCGGCCCGGAACTCCTCCACCGGGCTGCGGAAGGGGTCCCGCTTGCCCACCGGCATGTAACCGTAGACATACGGGGCGGGGGCGTCCGTGCCGCCGTCTGCTGCCCCGGCCGCCGCAGCGGCGGCCGGCTTCTTCGCAGAAGGGGGCGGCGGCGGGGCCTCCGGGGCAGGCTCCTCGCTGCACGCGCCGAGCGCGAGTGCGAGCAGCAGCCCGGGGAGCGCGGCCCGGGAAGAACGGGGAAAGGCGGACCTCATTTTTTCGGAACGTCCCCCGTGTTCGCAGTCTGATCAAGAAAGCGGAAGGTGGTGGCCATGAACTCGGAGCTCAGCACCACCTTCTCGTTGCGGACCTTGGCGTCCGTCAGCTTGATGTTGTTGACGTTCACGATGCGGCGCATGTTCGAGACCTCCTGCAGGAACATGGCGATCTCGTGGTAGTTGCCCGCCACGGACATCTTGATGGGGATGCGGGAGAAGAACCCGGAAGGCGTCTCCGACCCTGGCTCCACCTTGGAGATCTGAAGCCCCGCCTTCTTGCCAATGTCGTTGAGCTGCGACAGCAGCTCGTCAATGTCCTTGCGCTCCGGCAGCTCCGTGAGTGCCTCGGCCAGCCGCTGCTCCAGGACGTCCATCTCGCGGCGCCGCTCGTTCAGGTTCTGCGCAATGGCCTGCTTCTCTGCCAGCTGGGCCTCGAGCGCCCGCAGCGAGTTCTGGTTCCCCTCCATGGCGTCCTGCTCCGGTTGTACCAGGGTCAGGAAGTTGAGCACCGTCATGAGCACCACGAGGCCCACGACGCCGCCAATCCGCTGGTTGAGCGGCGCCTTATGGATCTGGTCGAGCAGCTTGTTCATGCGGTGGCCGCCTCAGGTGGCGTAGTTCGCCTTGAACTGGAGTTCAAAGTCCACGAGCAATGGCCCGGAAGCACCCGGGGCCGCCTTGACACTGGACTGCTGCGCCTGCTCGGTCTTGATGAGCTCCGGGTCGCTGAAGAAGGTGCCCACCTCCTTCACCGGGAAGTCCTCGATCCCGCCGTTCACGCCCAGGAGCTCCACGCGCAGCGTGGTGGCGTCCCGCTTCTGCTCCACCAGCCGCCCCATGCCCTTGGGCGTCCAGCGGATGTTCTGGAGGGACCGCATGAACTCCGCCACGTCCTCGTGGCTCATGGCAGACCCCGCCAGCTTCACCACGTTGCCGTTCTCCTCGAACGTGCGGATCCACACCTTCTTGGGCGTGGCGGTGGCGAGCGCGTCCAGGAACCGCACGGGGCCGCTGCGCCCCTTGCGCAGCTCGGCCAGGACCTTGAGCTTGTCCTCCAGTTCCTTCTTGCGCTTGTTGATGTTCTCCACCTCGCCGATCACCTTCTTCAGCTCCGTCACCCGGCGCTCGGTGTTGGCGATCTGGTCCGTCAGGGCGGAGCCCTCGGTTGCCGCCACGCCGTACCAGAAGTAGTTGGCTGCACCCGCCACCAGCAGGGCCGCGGCGGCGGCAACCAGGAAGTTCCGGCCCTTGACCGAGGCCTGGGACTTCTTGACCGGCAGCAGGTTGATTCGAATCATCATGGGCGGGCGTCCCCTGGCATCCGTCTCGCGCTCACGTGGGCTTGTCCCCGGTCCGCCTCAGGGCCAGCCCCGTCGCCACCGCGGCAATGGGGGCGACCTCCATGATGAACGCGGGGTCGAACCGGCGCGGATCGATCTCGATGTTCTTGAAGGGGTTCAGGATCTCCACCGGCACGCCAATGCGCGCCTCGATGCTCTTGAACAGCGCGGGGATCTTCGCCGTCCCACCGGAGAGGAAGACCTTGCTGAACGTGGCGTCCACCGCGGTGCCCGCGTAGAAGTCCAACGAGCGCTGGATCTCCCCCACCACCTGCTCCGCCATGGAGGACATCACCTCCTCCACCTCCTGCGGCACCACGGCGTTCGCGTCCGCGCGGTTTCCACCCGTCTTGAGCGCCTCCGCCTCCTCGAAGGAGACGTTCAGCGTCTTCTGGATCTCCTCGGTGAACTGGTTGCCGCCAATGGTGACGTCGCGCGTGAACACCGTCACCCCGTTGGCCAGGACGTTGATGTTCACCACCGCGGCCCCCGCGTTGATGAGCACCACCGTCTCCCCCGGGATAAACTCGTAGTTGATGGCGTAGGTGTTTTGGACCGCGAACGCGTCCACGTCCACGACCACCGCCTCCAGCCCGGCCTCGCGCACCACGCCGGTGTAGTCGTTGATCATGTCCTTCTTGGCCGCCACCAGCAGGACATCCATCTGGCCCGTCTGGTCATCCGCGTTGGACGCCAGGATCTGGGTGTCCAGGTTCACGTCCTTCACGTCGAACGGGATGTACTGTTCCGCCTCCCACTGGATGGACTCCTCCAGTTCGCCGGCGGTCATCCGCGGCATCTGGATCTTCTTGATGATCACCGAGTGGCCGGAGACGCCTATGGACGTCTCCTTCTGCTTGAGCTTGAGCTCCCGCACCAACTCCTGCACCGCCTGCA
>VGRA01000407.1 GCA_016875515.1 Deltaproteobacteria bacterium
CGTGAACGGCTGCGTCGTGGTGGGCAAGCGCACCGCGGACAAGGACAAGTACACCGCGCTCGTGCTCGGGTTCGGCGACGTGAAGGAGAAGGCCCTGTCCCGCGCCCAGTTGACCGCGGCGAAGAAGGCGAACGCCCCGCTGCGCAAGCACACCAGGGAGTTCCGTGTGGAGGAGGCAGACGTGGCCGCCGCCAACGTGGGTGACGCCGTGAAGCCGGACCTGTTCCAGAAGGGCCAGTTGGTGGACGTGCGCGGTATCACCAAGGGCCGCGGCTTCCAGGGCGTCATGAAGCGTTGGAGCTTCGCCGGTTTCCGCGACAGCCATGGTACCCATGAGTACCGTCGGCACCCGGGCGCCATCGGTCAGCGCAAGACGCCGGGCCGCGTGTACCCGAACAAGAAGCTCCCCGGTCACTACGGCGTGGAGACCGTCTCCATCCAGAACTTGTCCGTGGTGGACGTGGACGTGGAGAAGGGGCTGCTGCTCGTCAAGGGCTCCGTCCCCGGCCACAACAACGCGCTCGTGTTCGTGCGGCCCTCCGTGAAGGCCGCGCTCCGCGCCGCTCACAAGGCGGCCTCGGGCAAGAAGTAGTCCCGAGCCGTTACAGCAGTCTCCGCCGGAGCGGCGGGGGAACCACGCGGCCTCCCGTCTTCCCGGCGGCGAGGCCGCCCGCTTTTCCAGGGTCAGGAGTGGCCATGTCGGTTCGGGAACGCAGCGCCGCGGTGTTCCTCCTTGCGGGCCTGGCCGCGGCGCTCGCGGCGTGCTCCGAAGCGAGCCCTGCCCTGGCTGCGCTCGGCGAACCGTGCAACCCCGTTCCGGCGGGACAGCTGTCCACCGAGTGCGTGGACGGCATCTGCCTGGCGCGGGACTCCGCCTCGGGGGTGTGCGCCCGCACCTGCAAGGACGACGGGGCGTGCGGGGAGGGCTTCCGCTGCACCACTGCCGGCGCGTACGGCCGCATCTGTCTCTCGCGCGAGGGCTGCGCCGAGGACGGGGACTGCCCGGCCGGGCACGTCTGCAACCCGTCCACGGGACGCTGCCACGTGGCGGTCCAGCGCACGCTGTGTTCCCCGTGCCAGGACGACGCGCAGTGTCCTGCCGGCGGCGCCTGCTTCACCGCGGTGGGCTCCGGCGAGCAGTTCTGCACCACCGCCTGCGGGCCGGGCGCCGCCTGCCCCGCAGGGTACGAGTGCAAGGACATTCCAGTGGGCGCGGACCGCGCGCCGGCCCCGCAGTGCGTGCCCACCACCCGCACCTGCAACGCCGGGCGCCTGCTGTGCAGCCCCTGCCTGGGCAACCACGAGTGCGGCGGGCCGCTGGATCTCTGCGTCCGGAACGTCGTCTCCGGTGAGCGCTTCTGCGGCACGGACTGTGACCCGAACGGGGGCGCCGCCGCCTGCCCGCAGGGGTTCGGCTGCGTGGACCTGGCGCTCAACGGCACGCTGCCGGGCCCCTTCCAGTGCGTCCCCAACGCCAACAGCTGCCAGGGCTTCTGCAGCGCCGCGGACGAGCCGGGCCAGGTGGCACAGTGCGGGCTCGGGCAGGCCTGCACGGCCAACGCCTGCGGCCCCGCCACGGACGGCCGCCAGTGCTCCCCCTGCGCCACCAACGACGACTGCCGCCGCGGCCCACACCCGGAGTACCGCTGCGTGGTGAACGAGTGTCCGGACTGCGCGTTCCAGGGCGAGTCCTTCTGCGCCAGCCCCTGCGCGGACGACGCCGCGTGCGTCGCCGTCTTCGGCGCCGGGTTCGTGTGCAAGCCGGTCCCGGACGGGCAGGGGGAGGCGCGCAGCTATTGCCTGCCGCGGCGCGGCAGCTGCGTCACGGGAATGGGCCGGCTGGGCGAGGACTGCGGTCAGAAGGGGGCCGGCGGCTGCCTCACCGGGGTGTGCCTCTCCGTGGGCACCCAGTCCCTCTGCTCCCAGCCGTGCGCGGTGGACGCGGAATGCCGGGACGGTCACTACCGTTGCTGCCCCTACACGGCGAACGGCGGGCATGACTGCGCCGCCCCGCTCACCGGCACCGGCGTGTGCGCCCCCAACGGCGGCCTGTTCGGGGATGACTGCAGCCCCGGGCGGCCCCCGTGCCAGTCCGGGGTCTGCCTGGACCTGGGCACCGCGCGGCTGTGCACCGTGCCGTGCGCGCCCGGCTGCCCCGCGGGGTTTGCCTGCCGGCCGGCCTCCACCGCGGACGGCACGGAGCAGCGCGAGGTGTGCTTTCCCGCCGGCGGTGGCCAGCCGGGCGCCTCCTGCGAGTTTGGCCCGGCCGCGTGCGAGAGCGGGCTGTGCATCCGCAAGGAGTCCGGCCCCACGTGCACCCTCCCGTGCAGCGCCGCCGCGGACTGCCCCGCGGGATGGGCGTGCGAGCTGATCTCCGCGGTGGATGACCGGTCCGTGCAGGCCTGTCTCCCGCCGTCGCTGCAGTAGCGCCCGGGGTGCAACCCGGAGGGGACGCCGCCGGCGTTTTTCAGGTGGCGGTGGGTTCATCTGTGCTACGCACCCGCTCCTTTTTCGTGGGGAGTGCGTTGAACGTCCGGCGTCTCATCATGGCGGGGGCCTGCGGGCTGGCCGCGTTGACTGGCTGCGAGGAGCGGTCCGTCCGGACGCGCCGCGTCGTCGAGTCCTACGTGGTGGTCCCCGGCACGCCGCAGGTGGACGTGGGGACGCCCGGGGTGGACGAGGAGCCCGCCGGGGACACGGACCATTTCCGCGTCAACACCGTTCGCCAGTGTGACGCCTACCAGCAGCTGTCCGTGCGCAAGGTGGACATCCTCTGGGTGGTGGACAGCTCCGGCTCCATGGCGCCGAAGCAGGCGCGGCTGGCCGCGAACTTCCAGGGCTTCATCCAGCAACTGGTCTCCGCCCAGCCTCCCATCGACTTCCACATCGCCGTGGTGAGTACGGACACGGACGAGGCGGCCAACCGGGGCCGGCTCCGCCCCTGGTCCAGGGGCAGCGTGGTCGGGGACTTCATCGGGTGCGCGCCGGACGCCTCCGGCGCGAGCGTGTGCAACGTGGGCACGCCCGCGGACGCGGTGGATGCCTTCCAGCAGATGGTGAACGTGGGGACGCAGGGCAGCGCGGTGGAGCGCGGCCTGTACGCCACGTACCTGGCGCTGCAGTCCCCATCCAACCAGGGCGCGGACCGCTTCATCCGTGCAGACGCGGCCTTGTACGTCGTTGCGGTCTCCGACGAGGACGACGGCTCCTGCTTCCCGCTGGCGCGGCAGCCCACCTGCACCATGGATCCCGGCTGCCGCTGCGCACCGGACTCCGCGCTGTCCGGCACGGGGGCGTGGGGCAGCACCGGGTGGTTCGCCCGGTACCTGGAGACCTACAAGGGGTTCGGCCGCGAAGACCTCGTGGCCTTCTCGGCCATTGCCGCGCTGGCCGGCGGCGAGGACGCCGGGGTGCCCAGCCAGTTCGGGGATCCCGGGTTCCACGCGGGCTGCTGCCGGAGCAACACCGGCGAGCCGTGCCCCACCTCCGGCACCAACGACGGCGGCTACGAGGTGGCCTACTTCGGAGGGCGCTACCTGCAGGTGGCTGCCGCCACCGGCGGGGTCCTCGTGGACATCTGCGCGGACGACTTCCAGGGGGCGCTGTCCGCGCTCGGATACGCCGCCTCGGGGCTGCGCAAGGAGTTCCGCCTCTCCCGGGATCCGGACCTC
>VGRA01000408.1 GCA_016875515.1 Deltaproteobacteria bacterium
TCCGGCGGCTGCCGAAGATGCGCAGCAGGTGCAGGAACAGGTTCACGAAGTCCAGGTACAGGACCAGCGCGCCGTGGATGGCCTCCTTGTGGTCCGCCTCCGTCCCCGCGTTGCCGAGGACGTTCAGTTCCTTGATCTTGTGCGTGTCGTACGCCACCAGGCCCGTGAAGACGATGACCCCCACGAACGTGGTCAGCCAGTAGAGCATGCTGCTCTCGAGGAAGAGGTTCACCAGCGAGGCGATCACCAGCCCGATGAGCCCCATCACCAGGAAGTCACCGAAGCCGCTGAGGTCCCGCTTGGTCACGTACCCGTAGGCGCTCATGGCCGCGAACGTCCCGGCCGTCACGAAGAACGTCGTGGCAATGGAACCCTGCGTGTACACGAGGAACACGACCGAGAGGGTCAGCCCGTTGACCACCGCGTAGGCCAGGAACAACGCCCCCGCCAGGAACGCGCTCACCCGCTGCGCAATGGCGGAGAAGGTCCAGACCATCACCAGCTCCGTCAGCAGCAGGCCGTAGAAGACCCACCGGTTGCCCAGCACCAGCTGGACCATGGCGGGGCTGCTGGCCACGGCCATGGCGGTGACCCCTGTGGCCGCGAGCCCGGCGGTCATCACGAGGTACACCTTGCGCAGGAACGAGGCCTGCTCGGCCTGGATCTCCTCCGCGGTCATGGACGGCGCATAGGGGTGCATGGCTTCTCCTGATAACCGTGTGGGTGTGCCATATCCTGCCCCACCCTGCGCTAAGGAGCCACCTCCATGACACCCCGGGTTGCCTGCCTCGCCTTTGCGCTGCTCCTGGCCACTGCCTGTGGCCGCCCCGCTCCCACCTGGCACGGGGACGTCCGGCCCGTGGTGGAGGGGCGGTGCGCGGGGTGCCATGCCGCAGGCGGAGTGGCCCCCTTCCCGCTGCAGGACGCTGCCGCCGTGCGCGCCCACGCGGAGGCCATCGTCGCGTCCGTGGAGGCGCGCCGCATGCCGCCGTGGCAAGCCTCCGAGGCAGACGTCACCTACCGGGAGAACCCGTCCCTGACGGAGGCCCAGGTGGCCCTCTTCCGCCAGTGGATGGAGGCGGGGATGCCCGAGGGAGATCCCACCCGGCCGGGGGCGCCGCTCGCCCCGGTGTCGGCCGGGCTCGGACGCGTGGACCTGGAGCTCGCGCTGCCCACCGCCTACGCCACCCGGCGCGCGCCGGACGACTACCGCTGCTTCCCCGTGGACTGGCCGCAGAGCGCGCCCACCTACGTCACCGGGTTCGACGCGCTGCCCGGCAACCCCGCCATCGTCCACCACCTCGCCGTGTACCTGGTGCCCCCGGACAGCGCGCACCTGCCCGCGCAGTGGGACGCGGAGGAGGAGGGGCCGGGCTACACCTGCTACGGCGGCCCTTCCGGCGGGCGGGACTCCACCGTGCCCACGCTGCTGCTGTCCGCGTGGATTCCCGGCTTCGCCGGAAGCACCTTGCCGGACGGGCTGGGCATCCTCGTCCCGCCGGGCAGCCGGCTGGTGCTGCAGGTGCACTACAACGCCGCGCAGCCGGGGGCGGAGGACCTCACGCGGGTGCGGTTCCAGCTTGCGGACGCGGTGCAGACGCGCGCCGTGTATGCCCCGTGGCTCAAACTGGACTGGGTGGCCGGCAGCATGCCCATCCCCGCGGGCACGTCCGGCGTCCTCCACCAGGTGGTGGACGACCCCCGGGACTTCTTCAAGCTCTTCGCCCCGGACTTCGACTTCCCCAACGGGTTCAACGTCCACTCGGCCATGTTCCACATGCACAACCTGGGGAGGCACGGGGAGGCCCTCATCCTCAAGCCGGGTGGTGAGCGCGTGCGGCTGCTGGACATCCCGCGGTGGGACTTCCACGGGCAGCGGGAGTACCGCTTCACCGCGCCGGCTGCCTTCGCGCCAGGTGACAAGGTGGCGCTGCGGTGCACGTTCGACAACCCGGGCGCCACGGATGTCAACTGGGGAGAGGGCACCGCGGACGAGATGTGCGTGGTGAACCTGCTCGTCACCCCGAGGTAACCCATGCGCCCCCCGTTCCACCCACTGGCCCGCGCGTGTGCCGCGCTCGTGCTGCTCTCCTTGCTGCCTGCCTGCGTGGGACTCCGCGCGCAGGGCCGGGCGCGGCGAGGCGCCCACATCGAGGACGCGCCGCTGCGGTTCGTCTTCATGGACCTGGGACAGGCGGATGGGCTGCTGGTGTGGCACCGCGGGAGGACGCTGCTCGTGGACGCAGGCGAGGCCCGGCATGCGCCGGACGCCTCGCGCTACCGCCGCGTGGTCCGCAGGCTCGAGCAACTCACCGGCAAGCGGCACGTGGACCACCTGGTGGCCACCCACTACCACCGCGACCACGTGGGCTTCGAGTCCGCGGACGTCCAGAGCGGCCTGTTCGCCCTGTTCGCGCAGGAGGGGCTGACCGCGGGCACGCTCTGGGACCGGGGGGCGGACACGGTGGGTGACAAGGGGGAGGTCCAGCGCGCGTGGGAGCAGGCCCTCCCCGGCTGGCTGGCCTCCGGACGGGTGGGCACGCACCGCGTGGCGGCCGCGGGGGACACGCTGGACCTGGGAGACGGGCTGCGCGTGGAGGTGGTGGCGGTGAACGGCAACGGCCGGTTCGCCACCGTGGATGAACACCTGCGAGCCTGGCCACCCAGCGAGAACGACTCCTCGGTGGCGCTGAAATTCACCGCCGGGGACTTCGAGCTCTTCTCCGGAGGGGACCTCACCGGGGAGACGGTGGAGCGCTCCTTCGGCCTTCGCCGCGAGGGCTACCACGACGTGGAGACCTCCACCGCGCCCCGCGTGGGGGACGTGGAGATCTACCGCGCGGATCACCACGGCTCGGGCCACTCGAGCAACCCGTGTCTCGTGGGCACGCTGCGCCCGGAGGTGTCCATCATCTCCTCCGGCGAGAACACCTACGGCCACCCGGACCTGCGCGTGGTGAAGGCGCTGCGGCAGCACGGCCTCGTGTTCATCACCTCCGGGGCGGACGCGCGCGTGCGGCCGGAGGTGGCAGACGAGATCGTCGGCGGGGACGTGGAGGTGGACGTCTCGCCGGACGGCCGGCGCTACACCGTCAACGGCTGGGGCTTCCGAAGCAGGTCGGACGCGGAGGAGGCCGCGGCCTCGCCCCCGGCCTCCGCATGCGCCGGAGGAGAGTGGCGGGGCGCAGGAGGGCACTGAGCCCCGAGCCTCACCGAGTCCACGACGCGGGGCCACGGCGCACTGCGCGGCAGAGGTCTGCCGCGCAGCGTCCCTTCCCCCGGATGGGCCCGGAGGCGTGCCGGCGGGGCAGCCGCCCCCGGTGGCGCAGGTAGAACAGGTAGGTCTCGGCGTCGTCCTCGGACGTGTATCTCCCCTCCCGTGCCCCCTTACTTCCAGCCGTAGGCGCCGCCGAAGCCCACGAACTGTCCCTCCACGCGCGCGGCGGCGGGAGTCCACGGCCCGTGGGGCGCGAGCTCTCCCCGGACGCGAGACAGGCAACGGTTCAGCCGGGTGAGCGTGACGAGGTGGACCTTTCCCATGGAGTCCCCGGCCCGCGTCAGGCCTTACCCCCGAGGAACTGGACCTCGTCCTCGGCCCGCTCGGGAGCCCGGGGTAGGCGCGCGCGCCGCCGCGCCCCCCTTCTTCGCCAGGTAGACCACGTGCTT
>VGRA01000409.1 GCA_016875515.1 Deltaproteobacteria bacterium
GGAGGACGGGCGTGGCGGCCGTGGCTGGTGCCGAGCCCCGTGCGCGTGGTCAGCGAGGCCGGCGCTGGCCCCTCGGCGGGAGAGGGGCGCTGACCATGCGCTGGGTCTACCCGTTGGCGAGCTACCTGCTGTTCCTGCTCGCGTTTCCCCTTCTGGCCCTCCACCGCAAGACGCGCAACGGGCTCCGCCAGCGGCTGGGCCTCTACCGGCCCGGGGAGGTCCCCGCCGGCGGTGCGCCGCGCATCTGGCTGCACGGCGCGAGCGCGGGGGACCTGCTCGCGCTCTCCCCCATGGTCCCGGCACTCCGCGCCCGCTTCCCGGACTGCCGCATCTTCTTCACCACCACCACCAACACCGGGTACCTCATGGCCACGGGCCGCCTGGGCAAGCTGGTGGACGGTGCGTTCCGCTGGCCGTGGGACCTGCCGGGGGCCACCCGGCGCGCCATGGCCGGGCTCGCGCCGGATCTCCTGGTGCTCGAGTACACGGAGATCTGGCCCAACCTCCTGCGCGCCGCCCGGGAGGCAGGGGTCGCCGTGGCGCTGACCAACGGCCGCTTCTCCCCGGCGCGGCTGGGCCAGTACAGGCTGCTGTTCCGCGCGGTGGGGAACCCGCTCGGGGACGTGGACCTGCTGCTCATGCGCGAGGAGGAGGAGGCGGAGCGGGCGCTGCAGTTGGGGGCGGTGCCCGCCCGCGTGCGCGTCACCGGCAACACCAAGTTCGACGCGCTCGCTGCCCAGCCTCCGCTGGCAGACGGCGGGCTGCGGGCTGCCCTGGGGCTTCGCGAGGGAGAGCCTGCGTGGATCTGCGGCAGCACGCACGAGGGCGAGGAGGAGTTGCTGCTGGACGTCTTCCTCCAGCTGCGGCGTGACTTCCCGGCGCTCCGGCTGGTCATCGCGCCGAGGTACATCGACCGCGCCCCGCGGGTGGTGGCACTCGCGGATCAGGCCGGGCTCGAGGCGGGGCTGCGCTCACGGGGAACCGGTCAGGGGAAGGCCGTGGTGGTGCTGGACACCATTGGGGAGCTGCCCCAGGTGTACGGGCTGGCGACGCTGGTGTTCGTGGGCGGATCCTTCACCCATCGGGGCGGCCAGAACATCCTCGAGCCGGCCGGGCAGGGGCGCCCCGTCCTCTTCGGGCCCCACATGGACAACTTCCGGGACAGCGTGCAGGTGCTGGTGGGGCGCGGCGGCATCCAGGTGAACGACGCCGTGCACCTATACAAGGTCATGCACGAGCTGCTCTCCCGGCCGGACAAGCTGGCGGAGCTGGGCACGCTGGCGTCCACCGCGGTCCGGCAGGTCTCCGGCGCCAGCGGGAGGAACGTGGAGGCCATGGCTGAGTTGCTCGCCGCGCGCCGAGGGCGCAGGCCATGAACGCGCTGCAGGCGGCGTGGTATCCCGCGCCGGGCGAGCGCCCTGCGCCGCCGGCCCCGGCGTGGGTTGCGCTCGAACGGCTCTTCGGGCTTGCCGTCTCTGCGCGCGGTGCCCTGTTTGACAGCGGGCTGCTGCGCCAACACCGGGTGGAGGGACTGCGCGTCCTCTCGGTGGGCAACCTGTCCGTGGGCGGAACGGGCAAGACGCCCGCGGTGGGCTGGCTGGCTGCGGCGCTGGCCGCGCAGGGACAGCGCGTGGCGGTGCTCTCCCGTGGGTACGGGCGCCGGGGCCGCCGGCCGCTGCGGGTCCAGTCTTCGCACACGGCCGCGGAGGTGGGTGACGAGCCGCTGCTGCTCGCGCGCGCGCTGCCCGAGGTGCCGGTGTACGTGGGCGCAGACCGGGTGGGGCTCGCGGCGTGGGCCCGCGCAGAGGGAGCGACCTGGGCGCTGCTCGACGACGGCTTCCAGCACCGCCGCCTCGCGCGGGACGTGGACCTGCTGGTGGTGGATGCTGCGTCGCCTTTCGGGAACGGCCGGCTGCTGCCGGCCGGTCCGCTGCGGGAGCCCGTATCCGCGGCCCGGCGCGCCAGCGCGGTGTGGCTGCGCTGCGCACGCGCAGACGAGCCCGTGCCCGCGCCGCTTGCCCACCTCCCGGTCATTCGCGCCTGCCACGCCCCGGACGCCGTGCTGGACGCGGCCGGGACGCGCCACCCGCTGGCGGCCCTGCAGGGGACGCGCGTGCTCGCGTTCGCAGGGCTGGCGCGTCCCGGGGGGTTCTTCGCGGGGCTCGCGCGGCTGGGTGCGGAGGTGGTGGAGGGCCGGGCCTTCCCGGACCACCACGCATTCACCGGGGAGGAACTGGCGCGGCTCGCCCGGGACGCCGGGCGTGCCGGCGCCCGGTGCATCACCACGGCCAAGGACGCGGTGCGCCTGCCGCCGGGGGCCCTGGACCCCTGGGTGCTGCTGCAGCGCGTGGAGATCCTGCACGGCGCCCACTGGGTGGAGACGTGGGCCGGGAGCGGGGTTGTCCCCGGCTCCGCTGGCATGGCACAAACCCCGGCACCGTGAGGTCCGCTCCCAGAGTTGCCGATTCCGCTGACGTGTCCCCGCTCGCCGCGCGGGTGCGCGCGCTGGCATGCCGCCGCCTCCTCGTGGTGGGTGACTTCGTAGCGGACCACTACATCTACGGCCAGACGGACCGGGTGAGCCGCGAGGCCCCCGTCCTGGTGGTCCGCTACGAGCAAGCAGAGGTGAAGTTGGGAGGCGGCGCGAACGTCGCCGCCAACGCCGCCTCGCTGGGAGGACGCGTCACGGCCGTGGGGGTGCTGGGACAGGACGAGATGGGGCGCGCGCTGCGCGCCTCCTTCCGTGCCGCGGGCATCCAGGTGAGCGCGCCGGGGACGCCGGGGCTGGCCACGGAGACCAAGACGCGCATCCTCGCGGGGGGCGTGAACACCACCCGCCAGCAGATGCTCCGCCTGGACCGCGCCGCAGTTGGGCCGCTCCCGCAGCGGGCGAGGACCGCGCTCGCCTCGGCCATCCGCCGCGCCTCGGCGG
Source organism: Deltaproteobacteria bacterium (assembly GCA_016875515.1). GTDB lineage: Bacteria > Myxococcota > Myxococcia > Myxococcales > Myxococcaceae > VGRA01. The sequence goes on from VGRA01000409.1 coordinate 2,933, forward strand.
GGGTGGAGGCCGTGGTGGTGTCGGACTACGGCGCGGGGGTGCTGTGCGAGGAGACGCGGGCCGTCCTCGCGGAGTTGGCCGCGTCCGGGATGCCGGTGTGCGTGGACTCGCGGTATGCGCTGGACAGCTTCCGGGGCTTTACCCTTTGCAAGCCCAACGAGCCGGAGCTTTCCGCGCTCACGGGGGTGGCCATCCGCGACGACGCCTCGCTGGCGCGCGCACTGCGCGCTGCGGCCAAGGTGCTGCGCTGCAAGGCCCTGGTTGCCACGCGCGGCCGCAACGGCATGGCGGTGTGGGACGGCCGCTCAATGGAGTTGCTGCCGGTGCACGGCGCGGAGGAGGCGGTGGACGTGACGGGCGCGGGTGACACCGTGATCTCGGCGCTGGCGCTGGGGCTGGCCGCCGGTGCGTCCGTGCTGGAAGCGGCCCAGTTGGCCAACGTGGCCGGGGGGCTGGTGGTGATGAAGCCGGGCACCGCCACCGTCAGCCACGCGGAGCTGCTGGCCGGGGTGACGGCGTGAAGGCCGGGGGGGGCGTGGAGACGCTGGATGCCGTGCAGGTGCGCGTGGCGGCCTGGCGCGCTGCGGGCAAGCGCGTGGCGCTGGCCAACGGCGTGTTCGATCTCCTGCACGTGGGTCACGTGCGCTACCTGCAAGGCGCGCGGGCGCTGGCCGACCTGCTGGTCGTGGCGGTCAACTCGGACGCCTCCGCCCGGGCGAACAAGGGGCC
>VGRA01000410.1 GCA_016875515.1 Deltaproteobacteria bacterium
CGGAGATCAAGGCGCGGCGTGCGGCGTGCGAGGCGCTGGCGAAGCAGTTGGGCGTGGCGCCTGAAGAAGGGAAGCCCGCGCTGAAGGGCAAGCTGCTGGCCTGCAAGATGGAACTGGAGCGGTTGGACGCGGAGGCGCTTCACCACGGCCCGGGGCACTGAAGGACGCCCCTCGCACCCGCTCGCCTCCCCGAAGCGACTCAGGAGCGCCAGCCGCACCGTACCGGCGGGCTGCCCAGCACGTCGAGCGCGCCCGTGCCCGTCTCCAGCCACAGCGCCTCGGTGGGCGGGATCGAACTGCTGCCCGGGCGGAGGCCCTCCAGCGCCCCACGGAGGGCGCGGGCCAGGGGGCGCAGGGACGTGGCGCCCGCCGCCGCCCAGGGCCTTGGTCGCACAGGACCACGGACTGCACCTGCTGCCACAGCAGCGCGAAGGCAAGCGTGGCCTGCACGGTGGTGGCATCCCGGCGGACGAAGCGGCAGCGCCAGTGGTCCACGCAGTCCGTCATGCCGCCGGTGGCGGGGTACACGCGGGTTCCGCGGTTGGAGATCATCTTGAGCTTGAGCGGCGTCCCTTCCACGAGGGCCTCCAGCTGGGGCCCCAGCGCCTCGGGGCCGTCTGGGGACTCGAGGAAGACGCCCACGCCCGTCCACGTGCGGGTGGCGGGGTGGACGTAGTCGCGGCGGGCGTCCAGGGGCTGCAGGCGGAGCTGCCGGTGGTCGCGCGGGCGCCAGCGCTCGGCCCGCCGGCCCAAGCGGGAGATGACCGCGTCGGCGAACGCGGAGGTGGAGACGCTGCCGTCCTTCGCCACGCCCTGGGTGAAGAGGCCGGACTCGTACGTCGCCACCAGCGCGTTCTCCACCGCCCGCGCCACGGCGAACTCGTCCAGGTGCCGCAGCAGCAGGGTGGCGGAGAGGAGGACCGCGGTGGGATCGGCCGGGTCCTTGCCAACCACGTTGGGGGCGGTGCCTTGGATTGCCTCGAAGATGGCCACCTCGTCCCCGAGGTTGGCCCCCGGCGCGAAGCCGAGCCCGCCCACCAGCCCCGAGGTCAGGTCTGAGAGGATGTCCCCGTTCATGTTGGAGGTGGCGATGACCTCGAACTGCTCCGGGGTGCGGACGAGCTGGTGCGCGCAGTTGTCCACGATGACGTGGTGCGCCTGGATGTCCGGGTACTGCTTCGACACCTGCTCGAAGGTGCGCTTCATGAGCCCCTCGGGGAGCTTCATGATGTTGGCCTTGGTGGCGCAGTGGACCGAGCGGCGCCCCTCGGCGCGGGCCACCTCGAACGCCAGCCGCACGATGCGCTCGCATCCCTTCTTCGACATGAGCTTGAGGCGCTGGGCGACGCCCGGCGTCTGCATGTGCTCGATGCCGGCGTAGAGGTCCTCCACGTTCTCGCGCACCACGACGAGGTCAATGCCGCGCCCGGAGAACGGTGTTTTCACCCCGGGCAGCTCCCGCACCGGGCGGATGTTGGCGTAGGCCTCGAACAGCTTGCGCAGGGTGACGTTGGCGCTCTTCTCGCCGAAGCCCACCGGGGTCTCCAGCGGCCCCTTGAGGGCTACGCGCGTCTCGCGGATGGACTGGAGGGTCTCCGGGGGCACGCCGGTGGGGTTGCCGGCCTTGAACACCCGGGCGCCCGCCTCGCGGACCTCCCAGGCGATGTGGGCCCCGGCCGCGTCCAGGATGCGGCGGGCGGCCCCCACCACCTCCGGCCCGACGCCATCTCCCTCAATGAGGGTGCCCCGCTTGCGTCCCTGAGAATCCCGCGCGTACCGCATGGCTGCCTCCGGTGAAGGTGTGGGACGCAACGCACCCACCGAGACAGTTAAGTAAAATGACATAATAGTGATGCATCCGTTCCGCCCAGAAGAACAAAGCCATGGTCGTACCCCTGAACTTCCACCACCTGCAGTACTTCTGGGCGGTGGCCACGGACGGGAACCTCACGCGCACGGCGCGGAGGCTCCGGGTGTCCCAGTCCGCGCTGTCCGCGCAGATCCGCCAGCTGGGGGAGCAGCTGGGGCAGCCCCTGTTCGAGCGGGACGGGCGCGGGCTGGTGCTGACGGAGGCGGGGAAGGTGGTGCTGGTCTACGCCGAGGAGATTTTCACGGTGGGGGGAGAGCTGGTGTCCACGATGAGGGAGGGCCGGCGGCGGAGCCACCTCTTGCGGGTGGGGGCGGTGGCCACGCTCTCGCGCAACTTCCAGCGTTCATTCGTCCGGCCGGTGCTGCGGGAGCAGGGGTTTCGGCTGCGGCTGACCTCCGGGAACTTCGAGGAGCTGCTTTCGCAGCTGCAAGGGCATGGGCTGGACGTGGTGTTGTCCAACCGTCCCGCGCCGGGGGAGGACGGGACGCACTTCCGCTCCCGGCGGCTGGCGCACCAGCCGGTCAGCCTCGTGTGTTCCCAGCCGGTGCGGGGGTTCCGATTCCCCCGTGACCTGGGGGACCGGCCCGTCATCCTGCCTGTTGGGGCGAGCGAGCTGCGCATCCAGTTCGACGCGCTGTGCGAGCGGCTGGGGGTGAAGCTGCGCATCGCGGCGGAGGTGGACGACATGGCCACCATGCGCCTGCTGGCCCGGGACAGCGAGGCGGTGGTGCTGGTGCCCTCCGTGGTGGTCCGGGACGAGCTGCGGGACGGGCTCGTCCACGAGCTGTGCACCCTGCCGGAAGTGGAGGAGGCGTTCTACGCCATCACCGTGGAGCGGCGCTTCCAGCACCCGGTGCTGCGGGAGCTGCTGCAGCGGGACGAGGGCCAGCTGCTGGACGTGCTGGATGAGTCACCGCTGCCCCGGGGCGTGGCACGCGAGCGCCGGCGTGCGCCGCGGGCCCCGGGAAGGGGGGCGGTGAAGCATCCCGGCGCCTGATGCCCCGGCCAGCACCGCCGCCTACGCCGGCGCGGTGGTCCGCCACCAAGCCCGGACGGGCGGTCCTGGGAGGCGCTGGTGCAGGCGGCGCTGGCGTTGACGCTGGTGGCGAGCGCCGAGTCGCTCCTGTGCGCGGTGGCGACGGACCAGCTGCACCGGGGGCCCCGCGCGGAACTGAACCGGGAGTTGCTCGCGCAGGGCGTGGGCAACGCGGTCTCCGGCCTGCTGGGCGGCCTGCCCATCACCAGCGTCATCGTGCTCAGCTCCGCCAACATCGCCGCGGGGGCGGCCACGCGCTGGTCTGCCCTCCTGCACGGGGTGTGGGTGGCGCTCTTCGCGGTGGCAGGGGCGAAGGTGCTGGGACTGCTCCCGCTGGCGGCGCTCGCGGCGCTGCTGGTCCACGTGGGCGTCAACCTGGTGAAGGTGAAGGAGTACCGTCGCACGGCGGTGCACGGCGAGGCGAGCGTCTACGCGGTCACGCTGCTGGAGGTGGTGTTCATCTACCTGCTGCGGGGCATTGGCCTGGGCTTCGGGCTCGCGCTGCTGCGGCTGCTGCGCCACGCCACGGTGGCGGAGGTGGAGGTGCGCGAGGCCGGCGACGCGCTGGTGGCGGTGGTGAAGGGGCGGCTGAGCTTCCTCTCGGTGCCGGCCCTGACGCAGCAACTGCAGGCCATTGCGCCGCGGCGCACGGTGGAACTGCGGCGGGAGGTGGAGCAGATGGACCACGCGGCGGTGGAGGCCCTCCGCGGCCGGCGCGTGGGCTACGAGAACGAGGGCGG
>VGRA01000411.1 GCA_016875515.1 Deltaproteobacteria bacterium
CTACCGGCCGGGCAGGCAGGACGGCGTGCGCGTGTTCCTGCTGCGCGGCGCGGGGGGGCGGGCGTTCTGCGCGGGCTACGACCTGGAGTCGCTCGCCTCGGTGGGAGAGGGGCCGCTCCCGGATGATCTCGTCCAGGAGGTCTACGCGGCCATCGAGGCGCACCCCGTGCCCACGGTGGCCTGCGTGGAGGGGGCCGCGTTCGGCGCCGGGTTCGAACTGGCGACCGCGTGCGACCTGCGCATGGCGGCCAGCACCGCGCGCTTCTGCCTCCCGCCTGCGCGCCTCGGCGTTGTGTACGCGCCGGAGGGGCTCGCCCGGCTCGTTGCGCTGGTGGGGCCCGGTCAGGCGCGGCGGCTGGCGCTCACGGCCTGCGTGGTGGAGGCCCAGGAGGCGGCGCTGCTCGGGCTGGTGGAGCAGGTGGTCCCGGACGGGGCGGATGCCTTCGCCGCGGCGCTCGGGCTGGCACAGTCCGTGGCGGCGGGGGCGCCCCTTGCCATCTCCGGCATGAAGCAGGTGCTCTCCGCGCTGGCCCGCGGGCCGCTGTCGGCCGGGGAGGCAGCGAGGCTCAGGGGCTTGCGCCGCGCGGCCTTCAACAGCGAGGACGTGAAGGAGGGACGGGCCGCCTTCCTGGAGAAGCGCCCGCCCATGTTCAAGGGACGCTGAGGCTGACGGGGGTTCAGCCCGCCCGCTCGAACAGCTGGCCCATCCGCAGGTTGAGCGCAGAGGCAATCCGGAACAGGGAGCTGATGGAGGCGGAGGACTCCGCCCGCTCGATCTGGCTGATGAGCGAGGAGGACAGCCCTGCGCGCCGCGCCAGCTGCTTCAGCGTGAGGGACTGCGCCTGGCGGGCCTCCCGGATGGCCTCGCCGATGGCGCGGTGCAGCACGGCCTCGGGATCCTGGCTGAGCCCCTTGCGCGCGAGCGCCCCGCGGATGGCCGCGAGGAACGCCTCCGGCTCCACCGGCTTGCGTACGTAGTCGGACGCCTGCCCGCGCAGGGAGGCCACCGCGGTCTCCACGGACGGGTGGCCCGTGGCGACGACGACCGCCACGTCCGAGTCCTCCTTCCGAATGGCCGCGAGCAGGGTGGCGCCGTCCATGACGGGCATCATCATGTCCAGCACCACCAGGTGGAACGTCACCTCCCGCATCCGGGCCAGCACCGCGGTGGGATCCGTGAGGGTCTCCACGGCGAAGCCCTCGCGGGAGAGCAGCATGGAGAGGAACTCACAGTTGTCCGGCTCGTCGTCCACGACGAGGAGCCGCAGCTGGACCGGTTCCCGGCTCACTGGGACTGGGACTCGTACTGCTCGAGCATCTTCCGGACCGCGGCCGCCTTGGGGTCGTCCGGGGCGAGCTCGAGGAACTTCCGGTAGTACCTGGCACCCTCGGAGGGGCGCTCCGACTTGGCGTACGCCACGCCCAGGCCGCGGTAGCACTGGGCGTACGTGGGATCAGCGGCAATGCACCGCTTGAACGCGGCCTCGGCCTCCTTGAAGTTCCCGCCCTTCACGGACTCGGAGCCCGCCTCGAAGGCCTTCTTCGCCACCTCCGGGCCGCTGGGCTGAGGCGGTGGGCGGGGCCCGGCCGCGGGGGGCGTCTTGCGCGGATCCTGCGTGGGAACCTGCCCGGGCGGTTGCGCCTCCACGGGCGCCTGGACACGGGCGCGCGCGTCTGCGAGCGCCCGGGAGACCCGCGCGTGCTCGGTGCCGAACACCGCGGTTGCAGCGCTCTCCCCGAGCAGCCGCTCCGAGGTGTCCAGCTGGTTGTCGGACAGGGCGCGCTCGGCCCGGGAGATGCGGTCCTTGTGGGCGCGCTCCGTCTTCACCTGGTCCTGCAGCGTGTCTGCGGCGGGCAGCCGCGAGCCGTCCGGAGCGCGCACCGTGAGCAGCAGCTCGGTGGCAGTGTCCAGGTCACCCCGGCTGAAGGCGGCGCGGGCGGACTCCAGCTTCTGCCGGGAGCCGTCCTGCGCGGTGGCCGGGACAGCGGGAGGGGCCTTGTCCGAATCCCGGGTGAGGACGGCCACGATGCCGGCGCCCGCCAGCAGCACGGCCCCGACGATGCCGCCCAACATCGCCTTGGACGGTCCGCCTTCCCCTCCCTGTGCGCTGCGGTTCGCCTTGGCGCGCTGGGTGGGGGACTTGTCCCCCGCGGAGAGGAACCGGAACTTGACGTGGCCCAGCGTCAGCACGTCCCCGCTGCGCAGCGCGGTGGCAGCGTACTGCTCCCCGTTCACGCTCACGCCGTTGGCGGACTGCAGGTCCACCACCTTCCACTCCCCGTTGCGGCTGCGGCGGAGCTTGATGTGCTCGCGGGAGAGGGAGCGGTGGTCCAGCGAGATGTCGTTCACCTCAGAGCGCCCCACCTTGAGTTCCGTGCGCACGCAGGCGAACTCGCGCCCGGCGAACTCGGTGTTCAGCACCACCAGGCGCGGCGCCTCGGCGATGGGGACGTCAACCACGGGGCCCGCGTCGTCGTCTGCCAGCTTGTCCAGGCGGATGACCGCGGTGGCGTGGCGGCGCGCGTCGTTGGCGTAGCTGGACGCCTGCATGCCCGAGGCGGGCGTGGTGTCCCGCGCGGGCTCGGGCTCCGGCACCGAGTCGTAGTCGGCAATCCCGGGGACCGCGGCGGCGGCGGGTGCCGCCGGCTGGGGGCCGGTGACACCGGAGGCTGCGCCCCGCTGGATGGCCAGGTCGTAGTCGCCGATCTGGATGAGGTCCCCATCCTTGATCTCCACCTGCCCGGCAATCTTCTCCCCGTTGACGCGGATGCCGTTGTAGCTGCCCAGGTCCTCCACCACCACCTGCTCGTCCTGCTTCAGCAGGCGCGCATGTCGACGCGAGACGTTCCGCTCGGTCAGCCGGATGGTGTTCCCCTCCTGGCGACCGACGGTGATCTCGTCCCGGGCAAACGGGACGACCGTCTTCCGGCCCTCGTCGTCTTCGATGATGAGCTTCAACACGCCCTCTGGCAGTCCGGCACCGGCAATAGAGGTCCATGGCTTACCAGAGCCCGCGTGGCTTGAACAAGGTTCCTCCGGGTCCATTCATGGGTGCGTCCGCGTCCAACTGGCGGATAGAGTCGAACCGTGAAATTACCCTCCTCCGTCCTCCTCGTGCTGTCTGCCGGACTGGCCTCCGCGGAGCCCACCGCGGCCGAGATCTCCCGCCAGGGCCGTGAGCATGGCTCGTTGAACCTGGTGGGGCTGCAGGCGGAGCTGCGGCTCACCACCCGGTCGAAGGAGGGCCGGGAGAAGGTCCAGGTGGTCCGCTCCGCGTCGCGGATGGTCCAGGGGCGCAGCGCCTCGCTCGCGCGGTTCCTCGAGCCCGCGGGCGTGGCCGGGGTGGCGGTGCTGTCCCTGGCGGGCGCGGCAGGCGAGGTCTCGCTGTACCTGCCGAAGTTGAGGAAGGTCCGCCGGGTGGCCGCGGGGGAGCGCGCCAAGAGCTTCATGGACACCGACTTCAGCTACGCGGACCTGGGCAGCGCAGGGGCGCGGGACGCGGACGTCCGGAAGCTCGCGGACGAGAAGGTGGACGGGCGCGAGGCGTGGGTGGTCGCTGGGATGGCGGAGGAGGCCTCTCCGTACGGGAACGTGAAGGTCTGGGTGGACAAGCAGACCTGGGTGCCGCTGAAGGCCGAGT
>VGRA01000412.1 GCA_016875515.1 Deltaproteobacteria bacterium
GGTGGTGCCTGCCTCCGCCCCCGGTCCCACCCCTGCGCCGACGCCGCCGGAACCGCCCCCCGCTGTCGAGCCCGTCCGCCCCGCGCTGCCGGCCACGGTGACGGTGAAGGTGGAGAGCGTGCCGGCCGGGGCGGCCGTGTCCTCGGGCGGCGAGGTGCTGGGGAACACGCCGCTGGAGCTGGACCTCATGCGCGAGGGCAGCCCCCGGGCGCTGGAGTTCAAGCTGGCCGGCCACGAGCCCGTCACCGCCGCGGTGTCCGCGCAGAGCGCCCCCGTGCTGCGGGTGGAGCTGCCCGTGCGCCGGGAGCCGAAGCGGCCCGTCGGCCCGGCGCCGGACCTGGGCATCAAGACCGGTCGCTGACACCCCTCTGCCCGCCCGTGGATCAGGGGGAGTTGCGCTCGCTCGGCCCAAACGTTAGACAAACCCTATGCGCTTTCTCGTCCTGCCTCTGGTCATCGTCGTCTTCGCGGGGTGTAGTGGCCCCAAGGACAAGCCCACGCTGCCCACCAACGTGCTGGGCAGCTGCAGCTACACCAACAAGTTCGCCGGCGGGCAGGAGTGCCGGGAGTACGTGGGGAGCTGGACGGAGGACAGCGCGTCCAAGGACTGCACCAACCAGAAGGACGCCACGTTCGCGTGGGCCGCGGCGTGCAGCCAGGGCGTGCGGGTGGGCTGGTGCCTCATCAACAAGCCCGGCGCGGAGATGCGGGTGGGGTTCCTGTCCACCTCCTGCGGGGACGCCAAGACGGGCTGCGAGGTGTTCGCGAACGGGTACTTCGAGGCGGGGAGCGCGTGCGGCGGCAACGCCATCAACGACTCGGCCTCCTCCATCCCGGTGTTCCAGCAGCCGGAGCGGGTGTGCAAGGCGCCGCTGCCGGGCGAGGCGCCGGGGCAGTCGGAAGGGGGCCAGGTGTGCACGTGGCAGGCGGTGTCCGGCTGCACGGAGGAGAACCGGCGCTTCTCGGACTACGCGGATTGCAGCATCGTCATCTCGCAGCGGCCGTACTACCCGGCCCCGGAGGACCCGCGGAAGGCCCAGCCGGACGAGCGGTTGGAGGACCCGGCGTACGCCTCGGAGCTGACGTGGGTGAAGAAGCAGGTGCTGTCCTCCTCCTGCTCGTGCTGCCACGGCAAGGACGCGCCGAAGGGGGCATCCAACTGGGACGTGGACGGCGAGGGCAACTTCGCCAACGGCTTCCACGACCGCGGCGTGGCCATGGGGGCGGGGTGGATTCGGAGCGTGGGCTTCGGCGCCTACCCGCCGGAGCAGAACAACGGCTTCATCCGGCCCACCCTGGAGCACCCGGACGGGACCATCTTCCCCTCCACGGACCCCGAGCGGATGCGCCGCTTCTGGCTGGCCGAGGCCACCCGGCGCGGGATGGTGCAGGCGGACTGGGCCAACGACGTGGCGAGCCCGCTGGATTCGCAGCTGGCCTACGTCCCCACCGCCTGCAGCGACACCGAGGGCATGGCCGCGGACGGCACCCTGAAGTGGCGGTACGGCAAGGTGCGGTACCTGTACGTGCTGGAGGCGAACGCGACCTCCCCGGGCGTGCCGCCCAACCTGGACCTGCCGCAGGGGACGCTCTGGCGGCTGGACGTGCCGTCCAGTGGCGGGACGCCGCTGGAGAACGGCACGGTGAAGTACGGGACAGTGCCGGCCGGGCAGGTGCAGGCGTTCCCGGCGGACGGGGCGGCGCCGGCCGCGCTGCAGAGCGGGAAGCAGTACTACCTGTACGCGCTGACGGACGTGGCGCAGCCGGTGACGCGCTGCCTGTTCACCGCGCCGTAGGCGGCACGGCGGGCAGGCGGAGGTAGCGCTCGAGGTAGGGGGCCTGGCCCTGCAGCCCGGTCTCCTGCCAGTCGTCGCCCAGTCCCAGCAGCCCTCCGCATCCTGCCTCCACCAGCGCGTTGCGGAGCGCGGGGGAGTTGCGCACCGAGGGGTCCAAGAACAGCTCAAGGGTGTCGAGCGAGAGGTGGGCGACGTCCCTCGGCGCCAGGTGCAGGCGCCGCCTCAACTCCGTTCCCTCCGGCGTGCCGTCCATGGTGAGGAACAGGAACGTGTGCACGAGGACGGCGTCTCCCTGCACGGTGACGAGGAAATAGCCGAGCTTGTGCAAGCCCCGGGGTGTGGCCGAAGGAACGCGCGCCTCGACGAGCCACGTCCCCGGCTCGCGACCCTTGTGGATGACCGGGTTGCGCAGCGAGGTGAAGATCAGGTCGCGGTGCCAGGCGCCCGGGGCACCGACCCTTTGCTTGAGCCGCTCCCGGGTGCGTGTCTGCGCGTGCGCCTGGACATAGACGGGCATGGTCCGACCAGGCGGCAACCCCACGCGATCGGACGCCCAATCCACCCACTCCATGCCCTTCATCCCGTCCGCAGGCCCGCCGAGCCTGAAGGCCTGCCTGCTCCGGCCCCGGATGTTGAAGTCACGCGACTGACCAGAGGTCCTCTCGATGACCAATGCGCGGAGGGGGCCAAACCGCGCCCCGTAGATGGCCGAAGCGGTGATGTCACTGCCGATGATGAGCGCCGTGGTGACGCTGCGCTCGAACGCAGGCTCCACGGCCGCCAGGTCCTTGCGCCTGTTCCCGAGCAACTGGGCGAGCTTCCCGCGGACAAGAGGGTCCGGATGTTCGCGGTGGACACCCCGGTCCTGGAGCAGATTCAGCAGGACTTCATACGGACCGGGGAGGAGTTTCAGGGGAAACTGGATGCCGCATGAGAGGGTCACCTGGGCCCGCGCACCATGAATGTGGATGTCGTTGAGCAGTCGCCTTCCAGCAGCGTCGTCACAGGAAGGGCTGAGCGAGATGGACTCGAGAGAATGGAGATAATGGTCGACCACGTCGTCCCGTCCGACCAACTTCCTCGGAAGCCCCAGCAGGTCCAGCATCCGCCGCATTTCGAGCAGGAGTGCATCCGGGCCGTTGCGCTTCTTCTTTCGCTCCAGACGCTTCTCTCGCCGTGACATGCGTGGCTCTCCGGGGCCGTCAACTGACGCACGGCGGACCGGCTTCATTCACCCGGCAACATCCCCTCCGCGCCGCCGGCCTGCTTTCGTGTGAAACTGGTGACTGCGTGCGCTCCCCTACCCTGAACATCGCCCTCGCCTCGCTTGCGCTGTGCCTGTCTTTGCCGGCCGCCGCCGCGGACAACACCGCGGACGAGGCGGACATCGCCTTCCAACTGGGCAACGAGGCCTACGCGCGCGGCAACTACCCCGAGGCGCTCCGCAACTACTTCCTCTCCCACCGGTTGGTCCCCAACCGCAACGTGCTGTTCAACATTGCGCGTTGCTACGAGTCCGCGCGGCGGTACGACGAGGCCTACCGGTACTTCCACGACTTGTCCGTCCTGGAACTGCCGAAGCCGGACAAGGAGGCGGTGGCGGCGGCGCTCAAGCGCATCCTGCCGCGGGTGGCGCTGGTTGAGGTGACGAGCACGCCGCCCGGGGCGTCCGTGTACGCGGACCGCGAGGACCTGGGCAGCCGCGGCGCCACGCCGCTGCGGCTGGCGCTGCCCGCGGGCAAGCACCTGCTTCGGGTGAAGCTTGCCGGGTACGCCCCCGCGGAGGCGACGGTGCAGCTGGCCGCGGGCAAGGTGGCCCCCGCCACGCTGGCGCT
>VGRA01000413.1 GCA_016875515.1 Deltaproteobacteria bacterium
GGGTGGTGCTGCCGCTCGGGGGCCTTTCCGCGGAGGAGCCGCTCGGCGCGTTCGAGCGCACGCCGCTTGCCTCAGGTGGGCAGCCGGTGGTGTCCGTCACCGTGCGTTGGATTGATCGCTCGGGGGCCGCGGTGCCGGTCACCGGCCTGTCCGAGGTCTCCGTTTTCGGGACTCCCTGAGGAGGGCGGAGGCGGGGTGGATTCTCTTCCCTCTATGGTCATTCGAACCAAGATCCAGCCAGCGGGACGGGAGAGCCCCTTCGCCGAAGGTGAATTCATCGTCAGTAAGACGGACGTGCACGGGAAGACGATGTACGTGAACGAGGTTTTCCTCCGCGCGTCCAAGTTCAAGGAGGAGGACGTGCTGGGGCAGCCGCACAGCATGATCCGGCACCCGCAGATGCCTTGGGGCGTCTTCCAGCTGATGTGGGACAGCACAAGGAGATCATCGCCTGCGTGGTGAACCTGTGCTCGGACGGAGACCACTACTGGGTGTTCGCCCGCGTCACGCCCACGTTCGACACGCGGGGAAACATCATCGGGTTCCACTCCAACCGGCGGAAGCCGGACCCCCAGGGCCTGGCGATGATCCAGAAGATCTACGCCGAGACGACCCGCGAGGGGTCCCGGCACTCCCACCCGCGCGCAGCGGCGGAGGCCTCGGTGGCGCTGCTAAACAGGATGCTCCAGGAGCAGGGCACGGCCTACGGGGAGATGATGTTCGCGCTGTGGGAGCGACGGGCATGAGCACTCGGACGAAGGCGGCGGCGCAGGAGCCTGTGGCGCCGGAGGTGCAGGAGGTGGAGATCACGGAGACCGGCCTGGACGAGGCCGCGTTCAACGCCGCGGAGGAGGCCTGCCGGCGCGCGGCCAACGGCGACCTCGAGGCGGTCTCCCGCGCGGATGCCACGTCCTCGCAGGCGGCCGAGGCCTCCCAGAGCACGGTGATGATGGCGGCGGCGGAAGAGGAGATGCGCGCCTCCATTGGCGAGATTGCCCGGCAGGTGAGCCGTTCGGCGGTGACGGCGGCGGAGTCCAGCAACGGCGCCATCGCGGCGCTGCAGAAGCGGACCGAGTCCACTGGCGACATCGTCCGGCCCATCGACGGGATCGCGGGCCAGGCGAAGCTGCTGGCGCTCAACGCGGCCGTCGAGGCGGCGCGCGCGGGGGAGAGCGGGCGCGGCTTCGGCGTGGTGGCGGCGGAGGTGAAGTCGCTCGCGGGGCAGACCACCAGCGCCACCGACGGCGTGGAGACGCAGATCCAACAGGTGCAGCAGGGCACCCATAAGGCGGCGGAGGCCACCCGCGGCATCTCCGTCACCATTGCCAAGGTGGACGAAATTGCGGGCGCCATCGCGGTGGCCATGGAGCAGCAGAAGGGGGCCAGCACGGAGATCTCCAGCAGCATCCAGGCGGCGGCCTCGGCAACCCGGCAGGCGGCGGAGAACGCCGCGGCCATCTCCAACGTGGCCCGAACCACGGGGTCCGCTGCCACCGAGGTGCTGACCGCCTCGGCGGAGCTGTCCAAGCTGGCGGAGACGCTGCTCGCCGAGGCGCGGCAGTTCCTGCAGGCCATCCGGGCGTAGGGCCCGCGGCCCAGCAGGTGTGACGCCGGCACGCTCCAGCCACTGCGCTGCCGCGGGCTGAGTCGCCTTCCGGCCCCTTCCCTCAGCGCAGCAGCGCCGGCAGCGCGCGGGCGAGCGCCTCGTACTCGCCCGGGTGGTTGTACGCCTGGGCGGAGATGCGCAGCAGGCGCGCAGGGGCCGCGGGGAACGGCATGACCGGCAGCTCGAAGCCGGCGTCGTAGAGCGCGTCGTGGAGGGCCGGGGCGTTCCCGGGCGGCAGCGGCAGCGAGGCCATGCTGCCCGTGCAGTCGTCCGGCACGGGAGGGTTGACGCCCAGCGCGCGGGCGAGGAGCTCGCGCCCGTGCCGTGCGAGCCCCGCGTTGCGCGCCATGAGCGCCGGCAGCCCCCCGGGCAGCAGCCCCCCGAGAAAATCCAGCGCCGCGGGGACGCAGAGGGCGGCGGTGGGATCCGCGGTGCCGGTCCAGTCGAACTCCAGGTGGAAGCGGGAGCGGTCCGTGCGCGGCGCGTTGCGGCCGTGGCTCACCGCGGGCGGGCGCATGCGGTCCTGGTGCGCGGGGGCCACCCAGAGGAAGGCGGCCCCTTTCGGGGCGCACAGCCACTTGTGGCAGTTGCCGGTGTAGGCGTCCGCCCCCAGGGCGGTGAGCTGCAGTGGCACCATTCCCGGGGCGTGGGCGCCGTCCACCAGGGTGAAGATGCCGCGCGAGCGGGCCGCGGGGAGGATCTCCTCCACCGGCAGCACGGTGGCGGTGGGGCTGGTGACGTGGTCCAGCAGCAGCAGCCGCGTGTGGTCCGTGAAGGCGCCCACCACGGCATGCGCCAGCGCGGCGGCGGAGGGAACCGGCCAGGGCAGCCGGGCCACGGTGACGGTGGCGCCTGTGCGGTCGGCCACCTCGTCCAGCGCGTTGCGGCAGGCGTTGTAGGCGTGGTCCGTGGTGAGCAGTTCGTCCCCCGGGCCGAACGGCAAGCTCCGCAGCACCGCGTTCACCCCGTGCGTGGCGTTGGGGACGAAGACCAGGTCTGCGGTGCGCGCGCCGAGCAGCCCCGCGAGCCGGCCGCGCGCCTCGTCCAGCAGGGGCTCGAGACGGCACCCCATGAAATGGACCGGGCCGGACTCCAGCTCCGCGCGCAGGCGGGCCTGCGCCTCCAGCACCGGGCGGGGGGTGGCCCCGTAGCTGCCGTGGTTGAGGTAGGCGACGGCCGGGGAGAGCGTCCAGTGGCCGCGCGCGGCCAGGCCGAGGGCCATGGCCTCAGCGGCTCCAGTCCGGGGTGGTGTACTCGCCCTTCCCCATGGGCAGCGGGGCCTGGCGCTTGCCGTCCAGGGTGGAGACCCACAGCTCGCGCGCGCCGCGGCGGGTGCTGGTGAAGAGCAGCAGCCGGCCGTTGGGGGAGAAGCAGGCCTCCTCGTTGTTCCCCTCGCCCTGCGTGACGCGCTCGATCTTCCCGGAGTCAACCGCCACGGTGAAGACGTCGAACGCGTTGCGTTCGTCCCGCGCGGTGAAGGCCACCAGGTCCCCGCGCGGGCTCCAGTCCGGCGTCTGGTTGTAGGTGCCCTGGAAGGTGAGGCGGCGCACGTTGGAGCCGTCAGCGTTCATCACGTACACCTGCGGCGAGCCGGCCCGGTTTGAGACGAACGCCAGCTGCCGCCCGTCCGGGCTCCAGGCGGGGCTGGAGTTGATGTAGTTGGGCGTGTTGGTCACCTGCCGGGCCTCGCTGCCGTCCGCACGGGCCACGTGGACCTGCGCGCTCTCCCCCTGTGCCAGCGCGTAGGCGATGAAGCGACCATCGGGCGAATAGGCCACGCCTGTGGCCATCTGCCCCTTCTGCTCCAGGGGACGGGGGGCGCCGCCGGGGCGCTGCGCGTAGAGGTCCGGCTTGCCCTTCATGTAGCTGGTGAAGGCCACCGCCTCCTCGCCGGGAAACAGCGTGGGCAACAGGTTCAGCCCTCCCTGCGTGACGCGGCGCGCCCCATTGCCGTCCCAGTCTGCCAGGTACACGTCCTTGTTGGCCCCCACGCGGCGCACGTAGGTGATCCGG
>VGRA01000414.1 GCA_016875515.1 Deltaproteobacteria bacterium
AGTACGCCCCCTTGTGCTCCGGAGGCTTCCAGGACGGCGGGGACGGGACGTGCGTGCCGAAGGGCAGCTGCGCGGCCGGCTACCACGACGGCGGCACCGGTTCGTGCGTGCCCAACGGCACGTGCGTCTCCACCTACCATGACGGCGGTGACGGCGTGTGCGTCCTGCTGAACACCTGCTCCCCCGGCTACCACGACGGCAATGGCTCGGACGCCCTGGTGCCGTGCGTTCCCAAGGGGACCTGCAGCTCCACCTACGTTCTGCAGCAGGACGGGACGTGCGCGGGGGGGTGCCTGCCGGGCCAGCACGACGACGGCACCGGCGCGTGCACCTCGTCTGAGTTGTGCGCCGCGGGCCACCACGACGACGGCACCGGCACCTGCATTCCCGACGGGGCCAGCCCCTACTGCGCCAGCGGGTACAAGAACGACGGCTCGGGCGCCTGCATGGACACCGGGACCTGCGCGGCCGGCTACAAGTCCATGGGCGGGGCGTGCGTGGCCCACCCCGCCTGCGGCGCGGGCCAGCACGACGACGGCGACGGGACGTGCGTGTCCAACGCCGCCAGCCCCTACTGCGCGTCCGGCTACCACGCGCTCGGCGCGGCGTGCGTACCGGACATCTACAAGGTTTACGCGGGGGGACACCACGCCTGCGCCCTGACCACACGGCTGGGCGTCGCCTGCTGGGGGCGCGGGCTCGAGGGGCAGCTGGGCACCGGGACCACCACGGGCTCCAACACGCCCCGCCTGGTCAAGGGGCTCCAGTCCGGCGTGCTGGGGCTGGCGCTCGGCGAGTCCCACGCCTGCGCGCTGATGCTGGACGGCACCGTGCGCTGCTGGGGCAAGAACGACGTGGGGCAGCTGGGGGACGGGACCACGGCCAACCGCCTGGTGCCGGTGAAGGTGAAGCAGCTGCCGGCCGGCGTGCGGCTGCCCGCCCAGCAGGAGCTCACCCTCACCGCCGGGCAGGAGCACACCTGCGCCCTCACCACCAGCCAGGGGGTCTACTGCTGGGGCGGCAACTCGCTGGGCGCGCTCGGCGGCGGGGCGTCCCAGCCGTCGCCCACGCCCGTGCAGGTCCAGAACCTGCCGGGCAACCTGTTCCTCGTCGAGCTGGTCTCCGGCGCGCACCACAACTGCGTCCGGACGTCCGGCAACGACGTGGGCTGCTGGGGGTATGACTCGAGGGGCCAGCTGGGAGACAACTTCAACACCTCCTCTCCAAGCCAGGTGGTGGACCCGGTGAACGACAGCTCCTTCAACCCGGGCCGGCTCTTCTCGGGGCCAGCGGCCAGCCACACCCTGACGAGCTCGGCGGGCGGCTTCACCCACGGCTGGGGCGAGGACGACGGCGGCCAGGTGGGCGCGGGTGGCCCCACGTCCGAGCGCCGCGTGCCCGTGCGCGCCACGCTGCTCAACGGGCTCACGGTCAACGATCTCTCCGCGGGCGAGGACCACAGCTGCGCCCTCGTGGCGGCCACGCCGCCGCTGGTGGGGAGCGCCCTCTCCTGCTGGGGCAGCAACACCTCGGGCCAGCTGGGCTATGCCCCGTTCACCAACGGCATGCCGGCAGCCAACAGCGCCGGGGCCCTGCAGCAGGTGGCGGGGCTGGACCACGGCGTTGCCGGGGTCTCCGCTGGCGCCACCTTCACCTGCGCGGTGACCGACTTTGGCGCCCGGGTACGGTGCTGGGGGACGGGGCCGGAGGGAGAGCTGGGCGCCGGCTCTGCGCTGCAGGAGGGCGAGCCCGTCCTCGTCCAGGGGCTGTAGGCAGCACCCGCCGCGGCGGCTGCGGGCAGGGGCGCCGCAGCCGTCACTCCCCGAGCGCCCGGCGCACCACGTCCCGCTGGACAGGATCCGCGCGCAGCCGCTCGAGGCTGTCCCTCGGCGTCCCGCCCCGGCTGGCGGCGAGCTCGTTCAACCCGGTGGGATCGGCCGCCTCGTCCCACGCCTCCCAGCGGCCGGTGTTGGCCGCGCGCACCCAACGCAGCGTGCCGTCGTAGAGGCCGAGGTCCCGGGAGGGGCAGGCCCGCAGGTCCGAGCAGTTGGTGAACACCACCGGCGTCACCGGCGGTCCCTCCCAGAGCGGGGGCTGGCTGGCCTGGGCCACCACCTCGGGCCACCCGAGCAGGGCCCCCGCCGTGGGGACCAGCGCCGTCACGAATTGCGTCTGGCGGGCGGCGTCCCGGAGCCGCCGCTCCTGCTCCGGGTGCGCGCCCCGCCACGCCGCGGGCAGCCGGATCATCCCCGGCACGTGCGACTCCTCCGGGCAGAAGGCGCCGCAGTGCCACCACAGGCCGTGCTGGCCAAAGGCCTCGCCGTGGTCCGCGGTCATGATCACCAGCACGTCGTCGAACCAGGGGCGTGCCGCGAATGCCCTCCAGAAGGCGCCGAACTCCCGGTCCACGCGGTGCAGCGCGTTGAGGTACTTCACGGCGGCCCCCGGGTTGCCGGGGGAGAAGCCGGGATCCTCCTTCCACGGTGCGTCCTGCGGGTCCACCCGGTACGGACCGTGGGTGCCGTTGGTGCGGACGAGCCCCATGAACCGCTTCCCGGCAGCCACCGCGCCGTCCATCCGCTGCAGCGCCTCGGCCAAGGCCAGCTCGTCCGGGACGCCGAGATCGTCCCCCTCAGACGGGCCCAGGTCCCCGGCCGAGCGGAAGGTGTCGAACTGCTCCCGCCGCAGGCAGCGGTCCACGTTCGCCCAGCCCAGCTCCTGCGCGGAGGCGACCAAGGTAACGGCCCCTGCCCGGTGGGCGAGATCGAACGGGAGGACCGCGTCCGACTGGACGGCGAGCCCGGCCGCCACGGACACCCCCGACAGGATGCTCGGCACCGACACGTCCGTTCAGCTGGAGACGGCGTGGAGCCGGTCCAACCACACGACCGCCGGGTCCTCCTTGAGCTTGAGCAGGTGCGGGGTCACGGCCGCGCCTGCCGGCGTCCGAAGGTAGCGCGCTCCCACGGTCTCGTGCACCACCCACAGGACGTGGTGCGCCTGCTCGCGGGCAGGCAACTCCCGCTGCCGGCGCTCCGCCAGCTTGAAGAACGGGGGCGGGCGGCCCATCCAGGACACGATCTCCCCGGCGAACCGCACCCCGCTCATGTCGGCGGTGAAGGCGGCGCGGCGGGACGTCCCCGTGGTGGTGATGCCCACCCCGGTGGCGCAGAGCAGCACGGCGGCGGCGTATGCGTCCCGGAGGGCCGGCCGAAGCCGGAGGGCCAGCCGGTAGAACCCGGCGAGGAGCACGCCCGGCAGCAGCACCATCCACAGGGCGCTGCCGTTGCCGGGTGTCGCGGCGGACTTGAGGTAGAACAGCCACTCGCTGGCGAAGAAGCGCGCCTCGCCGTCGGTGGGGACCCGGCCGTAGGTGAGCAGCAGGGCGCCCGGGACCAGGAGGACCGTGCCCAGGGCCAGCCCCACCGCGGCAGCCACCCGCCGGCTCCGGGCCGCCGCGACCAGCACCGCCACCGACGTCCACAGCACCACCGAGGCCAGCGCGGTGACCGCGTACGTCCGCCCGTCCTTGAACGAGAAGCCGCGGAGGGCCGGGGCGCGCACGGCCGCGTCCAGCGCCACGCCCGTCAGCGCTGCGCCCGCGCCCAG
>VGRA01000415.1 GCA_016875515.1 Deltaproteobacteria bacterium
TCGCGGAGCTGAAGCAGGCCTCGGCGGAGCGGTGCCCCAAGCAGCTGGGCACGCTCATCAAGACGGCGGAGGTCCAGTTTCACCACGAGGTGACGAACCAGTACCTCTGGAACCTGTTCTAGGCATCAGTAGTGCGGGGGGCGGTCGTTGACGGCCGCGTCCACCAGCCCCGGCTCCGCCTGCAGCTTCTGGTGGAGCCGGGCCACCTGCGCCTGCAGCCCGTCCAACGCGCGCTGTTGGGCGTAGAGCACCTCGGAGAGCTGCTGCAGTTGTTCCTGCTGCTGCATGTAGCGAAGTTCCAGCTCCACGATTCGCTCGTCCATGGGGGGCGGTGTTAAGCGCCCTCCGGGCGGATGGGAAGTGGCCTGGTGGAGCCTCCCCCTCCCGGACCTGCTCGGCCGGCTCTCGGCGGATCCGCGCGGGCTCTCCTCCGGCGAGGCGGCCGCGAGGCTCCGGGCGTGGGGCCCCAACCAGGTGGCGCACGGCAGGCGTTACTCCGCGGCCACGACGCTGTGGCAACAGGTGAAGACCCCTCTCGTGCTGCTGCTGCTGTTCGCGGCCGCCACCTCCCTGGCGCTCGGCGAGCGCGCGGACACGGGGATGGTGCTCACCGTGCTGGTGGCCTCGGTGGGCGTGGGCTTCTGGCGCGAGCACCGCGCCGGGCGTGCGCTCGAGGCCCTCTCATCCCGGCTGCAGCTGCGGGTCCGCGTGCTGCGGGACGGGAGCGAGGCGAGCGTCCCGACGGAGGCGCTGGTCCCCGGGGACGTGGTGCGGATTGCCGCGGGCAGCCTGGTCCCCGCGGACGGCGTGCTGCTCGAGGCGGAGCACCTGCACGTGGGAGAGGCGCTGCTGTCCGGGGAGAGCCTCCCCGTGGAGAAGCGCACGGGCCAGAGTCCGGCCTCCGCCCCCGCGGGGCAGCGCCCCAACGTGGTGTTCCTCGGCACGAGCGTGCGGAGCGGGACGGGCCTGGTGCTGGTGAAGGCCACCGGGCAGGCCACCGCCTTCGGCGCGGTGGCGGAGCGGCTCCGCCTGCCCCCCCCCCGAGACGGACTTCGACCGGGGCCTGCGCGCGTTCGGCCACCTGCTCGTCCTGACCATGTTCCTGATGTCGTTGGGGGTGATCGCCGGGAAGGTGCTGCTCGGGAGGCCGGTGGCGGAGACCTTCCTGTTCACGCGCGCGCTCGCGGTGGGCCTGGCCCCGGAGCGGCTGCCCGCGGTGCTGGCGGTGAACCTGGGGCGCTCGGCGCTGGCGCTGGCCGCGGAGGGGGTGCTGGTCCGGCACCTCAACGCCCTGCAGAACCTGGGCAGCATGGAGGTGCTGTGCACGGACAAGACCGGCACGCTCACGGAGGGGCGCGTGCAGCTCAGCGGCGCCGAGGACACGGACGGGAGGCCCGGCCCGCGCATGCTGCGGCTGGCCTGCGTCAACACCGCGTTGCAGGCAGGGCTGCCCACCCGCTGGACGCGGCGCTGCTGGAGGAGGGACCGCCCGTCGTGGAGGAGAAGCTCGGGGAGATCCCGTACGACTTCGACCGCCACGCCCTCACCGTTGTGATCCGGTACGGCGCGGGCGCACGCTTCGTCACCAAGGGGGCCTTCACCCGCCTGCTGGCGCGCTGCACGCGCGTGGGGCACCGGCCCCTGGACGCGCCCACGCGCGCGGCGCTGCTGGAGCGGGCCGAGCGCCTGGGGGAGCGCGGGCTGCGCGTGCTGGGCGTGGCCACCCGCGAGGCCCCGCCGGCCCCCTGGAGCCGGGACGCCGAGCAGGAGCTGGTGCTCGAGGGGATGGTCCTCTTCCGGGATCCGCCCCGGGCGGACGCGGCCGCGGAGGTGGCAGCGCGGCTGGCGCCGGTCAGCCCCTGAGCGCCCGGCCCCGGTCCAGCCGGGGCTCAGGGTTCCTCGGTGTCCAGTGGGCGCATGAGCCGATGGCCCTCGAATACGGTGAGCACCGATTGCCCGCGGCGATGTGGTCGCCGATCGCGAGCAGGTCAGCGAGCGACCGGGCAGTCCAACGGATCACTTGCGCTTCCTACGATGGGCCCCCCTGAAGCGGCCCTCCAGCGCCCGGGGGACCTGCTCGCGGCCGAGGACCTCGCCAGCGTCTGCCTGGTCGAGACCCTTCTCAACGGCGGCCACGAACCTTGCCTGATGCGTCAGCCGGTGAAACGCCTCGGGAGAAAGCACCACCGCGGTGGCCTTCCCGTTCTGGGTCACGACCAGCGGACGACGCCGGGCGCGCCATTCCCGGATCCGCTCGGACAGGTGGGCCTTGAACTCACCGATGGGGACGATGTCCTCTGCCACCTGGTGTCCGAATTCGGGTTCGGTTTGGGTCCGGTCATGGTTCTGAATATGGCTCGCCCGCGCGGCGCAAAGGCCCCCGGGGCGACGGACGTCCACCTAGCCCATGAGCCGCTGCATCATCCCCAGCATCTTCTTCGTCCCCTCCCCGTACGGCGGGTAGAGGCGCGAGACGAGGTTCCCGAAGCGGTGGACGAGCACGCTGCGCTCGTGGCTCATGCACCGGAAGCCCGCCTCGCCGTGGTAGCTGCCGTGGCCGCTGCTGTTGACGCCGCCGAAGGGCAAGTTCGGGTGGGCAAGGTGCAGGATGGTGTTGTTCACCACCGTCCCGCCCGCCGTGGTGTGGCGCAGCACGTGCTCCGCCGCCCGGCCGTCCTCCGCAAAGACGTACAAGGCGAGCGGCTTGGGGCGGGCGCGAATCTCCGCGAGCGCGGCGTCCAGCTCCCGGTAGGTGAGCACGGGGAGGATGGGGCCGAAGAGCTCGTCCGCCATGAGCGGCGAGTCCCACGCCACGTCCGTCACCACGGTGGGGGCGATGAAGCGCTCCCTGACGTCCTGCTCGCCGCCGTGGGCCACCTTGGCGCCTGCGGCCACCGCCTGCCCGAGCAGCGAGGAGAGCCGGCGGAAGGCGCCGTCGTCCACCAGCCGGCAGAAGTCCTGGCTCTGCCTCACCGCCTCGGACGTGGCGCCGTAGGCCTTGCGGATGGCCGCGCCGAGCCGCTCCACGAACCGGTCCCGCAGCCCTTCCGGGACGAGTACGTAGTCGGGGGCCACGCAGGTCTGCCCCCCGTTGATGAACTTGCCCCAGGCCACGCGCGCCGCGGTGAGCTCCAGGTCCGCGGAGTCGTGGATGACGACCGGGCTCTTGCCGCCCAGCTCCAACGTCACCGAGGCCAGGTGCGCCGCCGCCTTCTCCATGACCTTCTTCCCCACCCGGGTGCTGCCGGTGAAGAAGATGTGATCGAACGGCAGCTCCAGAAGCGCGTCCGCCAGGGGCACGTCCCCCACCACCACCGCGGCCTCGCGCTCGTCCAGCGCGTCCTTCACCACCTTCGCGAGCACCTCCGCGGTGCGGGGCACCTTCTCGCTCGGCCGGGCGATGACGACGTTGCCCGCCGCCAGCGCCGTTGCCAGGGGGATGAGCAGCAGGTTGATGGGGTAGTTCCACGGCGCCAGCACCAGCACCTGCCCGCGGGCCTCAGACTGGACGTGCGCCCCCATGCCCAGCAGCCCCAGCGGCGTGGAGACGGGCCGCGGCCTCATCCACTTGGAAAGCTGGGAGCGAAGGTGGGCGATTTCCATCAGCG
>VGRA01000416.1 GCA_016875515.1 Deltaproteobacteria bacterium
CCGGGGTGGCACAGCCAGCTCTTGGCGGAGGCGACGAGGCGCCCGGGCACCTTCGCCCCCTGCCAGCGTGCCAGCTCTCCCACCGCGCGGCGCGGCTCGCCGTCTGTGCTCCAGGGCAGCTTCAGCGCCGCCTCCGGCAGCTCGGCGTCCGAGGGCAGGTAGAGGCAGGAGGGGAGCAGCGCGCGCGGCGCGACCTCCCCGGGGCGCACCAACTGCGGCACCGGGAAGTCCACCACCTCTGCGTCCGCCCCGCGGCGGGTGTCCACCGAGGCGACGGCGCAGTGCGTGGTGCCGAGGTCGATGCCGACGACGTACATCCGGCTACTCCTTCATGCGGACGTTGAGCTCCAGCTTCCACTTCCCCGCGCCGCCCTGCTCGAGGCAGCGCAGCTCCAGCTGCCCCAGCTCCGTCACCGCCGCCTGCAGCTGCACCGGGACCACCTGGCCTGCGCGCCCGTCCGCCGGGAGCGCCGTCTCCACGGGGGGCAGCTCCTCCAGCTCCGGGTTGCCCTCCACGTCCTCCACCCAGCTGCCCACGCGGTCATCGCGGCGCACCGAGGAGGAGAAGAAGCGGAAGGGCGTCGGCTCGCCCACCAGCACGCCGAACTGCTCGGGCGGGACGTCCGCCGCCGTGCCCTCCTCCATGCCGAAGGGGGCCACGCACAGCGCGCGCAGCGGCGGCGGCACGCCGGGAATGGCCGGCGCGTTGCCCTCCACGCCCACGTAGTAGGCCCGCGCCGTGCCGCCGCGGATGCGCAGCCCGTGGCCGCGCCGGACCCACGCGTAGTAGGCCGCCCCGCGCGCCACGGACAGGTCCAGGTCCGCCCCCGGCAGCTCGCGCACCGGTTGCCCGCCGTCTGCCTTCAGCCAGCCGTTCAGCTGGCCGAGCAGCCGTTCCCGCAGCTCCCTCGCCTTGAAGACGCCGCCGTTGAACAGCACGGCGGTGGGGTGGACGAAGGCGCGGCCCGGGGGCAGCGTCACCGGCACGCCGGAGGCGATGGACAGGGCGCGGTGCTGGCGGGCGAGGAATGCGGCCAGGTGCCGGGTGATGCCGGCGTCTTGCGCGTAGGGGAGGGACACCTGCTGCAGCCCCAGCCGGCGGGCCGCCCGGGGCTCCTCCGCCACCGCGCAGGCCGGGAAGAAGCCCTCCCCGAGCAGCGCGTCCAGCTCCGAGCGGAGCAGCTTTGTGCGCACGGTGCCGCCGAGCAGCGAGCTGCCGCGCCCGGCCACCGCGAGCGGCACCTCCTTCAGCGAGGCGTCCGCGTACAGCGCCTCCTTGGCGGCGCGGCAGGCGTGGGTGAGTCCGGTGAACTGGAAGGTGTCCAGCTTCTTGCCGTCCGCGCCCAGCTTCTGCGACAGCGCGTGCGCCAGGGCGAGGTCCATGTTGTCGCCGCCCAGCAGGATGTGGTCGCCCACCGCCAGCCGCTGCAGCTCCAAGTCCCCGTCCCGCTGCGAGACGGCGATGAGCGAGAAGTCGCTGGTGCCGCCGCCCACGTCCACCACGAGCAGCACGTCCCCGGGCTTCACCTGCTTGCGGAAGGACTCGCCCGCGGACTCCAGCCACGCGTAGAGCGCCGCCTGCGGCTCCTCGAGCAGCGTCACCTCGGGCAGCCCCGCGCGCCGGGCGGCCTCCAGCGTCAGCTCGCGCGCCCCCGCGTCGAAGGAGGCGGGCACGGTGAGCACCACGTCCTGCTCGCCCAGCGGCGCCTCCTTGCCGAGCGCGGCCGTCCATGCGGAGGCGAGGTGGGCGAGGTACCGGGCAGAGGCGTCCACCGGGGACAGCCTGGGGACGTCCGCGGGTGCGCCCCACGGAAGGATGGGGGCCTTGCGGTCCACTCCGCCATGGCCGAGCCAGCTCTTGGCCGAGGAGATGAGCCGCCCGGGCACCTTGGCGCCGTGGGCGCGGGCGAACTCGCCTGCAACCTCGGCCGGCTGATTGTTCCACGGCAGTCCGAGCGCCCCGTCCGGGAACTCCGCCGCGTTGGGCAGGTAGAGGAAGGACGGCAGCAGCGTCCGGGGCTCCACCGTCCCCGGGGCGGAGAGCTGGGGGAGCGGCAGCATGGGCTGCCCGGGGCCGCGCCCGGTGCTCCGCTCGAGGTTGAAGTACGAGACCGCGCTGTGCGTGGTCCCCAGGTCAATGCCAATGCCGTAGCGCGCCATGTGCAGGTCCAACGACTAAAGCTCGACCTCGGCCGCCTGCAGCACGCGGGCGTCCATGCCCTCTGCAACGGGGGGAAGCTTCACCTCGGCGGCCAGCCAGCCGGGGTGGCGCAGGGTGCCGTTGAACGGCGGGGCGCCGGTCACGTTGCCGGTGAGCCGGACGCGCTGCGCGTCGAAGCCCGCGGGAAGCGTCACCCGGTCCCCCTCGGACTCGGGCCGGGCGCGCTCCAGGACCAGGTACTGGCGCAGCACGCGGCGGCAGCCCTCGTGCACCACGCGCGCCGCGCCGCCCACGTCCGCGTCCGGCGCGCCGGTGAGGTCCTCCTGGAGGAAGTCCACCAGGCGACCCTCGCGCTGCAGCATGGCGAGCAGGGCGAGCGCCGGCGCGTGCGCCTGCTCCGGGGTGACGCGCGCCGGGGCCGTGGCCACGGCCGGGACAGGGGTGGGCGCCGCTGCCGCGGGCGGCTCTGCCGGGAGGGGCAGGGGACGCCCTTCGCGGAGCGCCTGGAAGGCGGGCAGGACGGCGCGTGCGAAGGCGGCGTTGAGGAGGAGCTGGAAGAAGCAGGTGAAGGCCATTGCCAGCCGCTGCGCGAACGAGGGTTCCGTCATGGAGCGCGCCGCATAGCACAGGGGCGGAAAAGACGAAGGGCCTCGCCGTTCCCGGTGAGGCCCTTCATGCAACCCTGCGGTGTGGAGGTGGACGGGATCGAACCGACGACCTTCGCATTGCGAACGCGACGCTCTCCCAACTGAGCTACACCCCCGCGTGTCAGGGCGGCGGGTCTGTATCTGATGGCCCGCCGCCCGTCAAGACGCGCGGCGCCGGCTCCACGCCGTTCTTGATCCTCGCTCGGGGCGGGTGGTTTAAACAACCTTCCTCTCACTGGCTCACCCGGATGCCCCCTTCTCCTGCGAAGTCGCTGAGCCCCGCCGAGCTTGCCAGGCTTGAGCAAGCGTTCGCGTCTGATCCGTCCTCCGAGTCCTACAAGCCGCTGGCGGAGGCCTACCTCGGCCTCGGGCGGCACATGGAGGCCATGGTCGTTTGCAAGAAGGGGGTGAAGGCCTTCCCCCAGTCTGCCGAGCCGCGTGTGCTGCTGGCGCGCGTGTACGCGGACCAGGGCAAGGACCGCAAGGCGCTGGAGGAACTGCTCGCGGCCCCGCCGGACAAGGCGGCGCTGCGGATGGCCGGCACGCTCCACCTGAAGCTGAACGAGGTGGAGGTGGGCCGGGCGGAGCTGCAGAGGGCGCTGGCGCTGGACCCGACGGATCCCCAGACGTTGGAGGCCCTTGCAGCCGCCGGGCTCTCTGCCCAGCCTTGGGCATCCGTACCGCCCCCTGCGCCCGTTCCCGCCGTGTCCGCGGCGCCTGCTGGCCCGAGACCCGCCGTGGGGGCCGCACCCACCGTCACCGGCCCCACCCTGGCCGCGGCGCCGGCGCCGCCTCC
>VGRA01000417.1 GCA_016875515.1 Deltaproteobacteria bacterium
CCACCATGGCCGTCAGGTTGGGCCAGAACAGCGGCCAGAAGGGCTTTGCCTCCTTCGGCGCGGTGGCCGCCAGCATGGCGGACAGCCCCTCTGTCTGCGCAATGGCCCACCCCAGCAGCAGCAGCCCAATGCCAATCAGGAACGGCGCCGCCCAGGTCTCCAGGAACTTGATGCTCTCGGTGCCCCGCACCACGAAGTAGACGTTGACGGCCCAGAACAGGGCGAAGCCGGTGAAGTGGCCCGCGCCCACCTCCGCGGAGGGGGGGCTGCCCGAGAGCGCGCAGTACAGCGTGTAGAGCGACACGCCGCCCACCCACGTCTGGATGCCGAACCAGCCGCACGCCACCACCGCGCGCGCCACCGCCGGCACGTTGGCCCCGAAGACGCCGAACGCCGCGCGCGCGAAGACCGGGAAGGGGATGCCGTACTTCGCCCCCGCGTGGGCGTTGAGCAGGATGGGCACCAGCACCACCGCGTTGCCCAGCAGCACCAGAAGGCACGCCTGCCACCAGTTGAGCCCCTGGGCAATCATCCCCGCGGCAATGTTGTAGCTGGGGACGCACACCACCATCCCCACCCACAGCGCGGCGAAGTGCCACTGTGTCCACGTCCGCCCGGCCGGCGGCACCGGGGCGAGATCCTCGTTCCACAGCGCCGGGTGTGCGCCCGGTGGCATCACGTGCGCGTGCCGGTCCGCTTGAGGTACCGGCCCGCCCCGCGCTCCACGCGCAGCTGCCCG
Organism: Deltaproteobacteria bacterium; assembly: GCA_016875515.1. Classification (GTDB taxonomy): domain Bacteria; phylum Myxococcota; class Myxococcia; order Myxococcales; family Myxococcaceae; genus VGRA01. The sequence continues at coordinate 740 of VGRA01000417.1, forward strand.
TCCTGGTACTGCACGCGCCCGGCGAGCACCGTGGTGGACACCTTACCCTTCACCTCGAAGCCCTCGAAGATGTTGCGGTCCACCTTCTGGTGGTGCGTCGCCGCGCTGATGCGGCCGGTGGCGGCGGGGTCATACAGGTAGAGGTCCGCGTCCGCCCCCGGAGCGATGGTGCCCTTGCGCGGGTAGAGGCCGAAGATCTTCGCCGCCTGCGTGGAGGTGACGTCCACGAACTGCTGGAGCGTCAACCGCCCCGTGGCCACGCCGTAGGTGTAGAGCAGCTTCAGCCGGTCCTCCACGCCTGCGGCGCCGTTGGGGATCTTCCGGAAGTCGTTGCGCCCCATCACCTTCTGGTCCGCCTGCCGGAACGGGCAGTGGTCCGTGGCCACGTGCTGGATGGCCCCGGTGGAGAGCGCGTCCCAGAGATAGTCCTGGTGCCCCTTGGGCCGGATGGGCGGGCTCATCACGTAGGCCGCTCCCTCGAAGTCCGGTTTCTCGTAGACGCTGTCGTCCAGCAGCAGGTACTGCGGGCAGGTCTCCACCAACACCGGCTGTCCCCGGCGCCGCGCCGCGTAGACGGCGTCCATGGCCTCGCGGCAGGTCAGGTGCACGATGTAGACGGGCTGCGCCTCGTGCGGCCGGGCCGGGTGGCCGTTGCGGCCGTCGGACGCTGCGAGGGCCAGGTTGATGACCCGGTTGGTGGCCTCGCCCTCCAGGTACGCTGGGCGGGACTGGGCGTGGTACTTCGGGGTGAGCAGCCCGCGGTCCGCCAGCCGGTTCTGCAGCGTCACCACCGCGTCCCCGTGCTCGCAGTGGGACGTGACGAGCGCGCCCAGGTCATGGGCCGTGTCCAGCACCCCGATGAGCTCCACGTCGTCCACGCCGATGGCGCCGCGGTACGCCATGAAGATCTTGAAGGACTGGATGCCGTCCTCGTGGAAGGCGTGCCGCATCTCCTTCTGCACCTGGTCGTTGAACCAGGTGACCGCCATGTGGAACGCGTAGTCGGCGCAGGCCTTCTTCGCGTTGTTCATCCAGAAGTCCCGGGCCTCCAGCAGGGACTGGTTCCGGTTGGGGATGATGAAGTCGATGATGGTGGTGGTGCCGCCCGCCACACCGGCCGCCGTGCCCGTGAAGAAGTCGTCCGAGGAGGTGGTGCCCATGAAGGGCAGCTCCATGTGCGTGTGCGCGTCGATGCCGCCGGGCATCACGTACTGGCCGGACGCGTCCACCACCTGCGTGCCCGCCGGCACCTCCACGTCCTTGCCCACCGCGCGGACGACGCCCCCTTCGCAGTAGACGTCCGCCTTCAGCTGGTCCGTTGACGTGACGACGGTTCCACCCCGGATGACGATGCCCATGTGCGCGCCCCCTCTCCCTAGTACTTGACGAGGTCCCCGTACGCCTCGGGGCGCCGGTCACGGAAGAACTGCCAAGTCTTGCGAACCTCGTCGATCATGGAGAGGTCCAGGTCTGCCACCACCAGTTCATCCTTGTCCTCGCTCCCCTCCGCCAGGAACTGCCCGCGCGGGTTCACGAAGTAGCTGGTCCCGTAGAAACTGCCGATGTTCCACGGTGCCTCCGTCCCCACCCGGTTGATGGCCCCCACGTAGTAGCCGTTGGCCACCGCGTGGGCCGGCTGCTCCAGCTTCCACAGGTACTGGGACAGGCCCGCCACCGTGGCAGACGGGTTGAAGACGATCTCCGCGCCGTTCAGCCCCAGCGCGCGCGCCCCTTCCGGGAAGTGCCGATCGTAGCAGATGTAGACGCCCACCTTGGCGTAGCGCGTCTGGAACACCGGGTAGCCGCCGTCCCCGGGCTTGAAGAAGAACTTCTCCCAGAAGCCGGAGGTCTGCGGGATGTGCTGCTTGCGGTACTTGCCCAGGTACGTCCCGTCCGCGTCAATCACCGCGGCGGTGTTGTAGTACACGCCCCGCATGGCCTCCTCGTAGAGCGGCACCACGATGGCCATGTTGTACTTCCTTGCAAGCCCCTGCATGAACTCCGTGGTGGGGCCCGGCACCGTCTCCGCCGCCGCGTACCAGCGCTTGTCCTGCCCGGGACAGAAGTAGGGGCCGTTGAAGATCTCCTGCAGGCAGAGGACCTGCACCCCCTTCTTCCCCGCCTCCTCGATGTAGGAGACGTGCTTGTCGAGCATGGCCTGCTGGATGACCTTCACCGGCTTCGACTCGTCGTTGACGGGGTTGCTGCACTGGATGAGTCCACAGCGGACGACCTGGCTGGCCATGTCTGGTTTCCCCCTCGGCTGGAAGTGAATGGCACCGGAGGCTAGGCGGGCGCGCGCAACGGACACAAGCACGCGCCGGGCAGGAGCGTTCAACGCAGTGCGTCAGGTGGAATGCCGTTTGACAACCCTCCGCGAGCGCGGGTTTCCTCTGGATCTTCACGCGCAGGTGCGAAGGGGGAATCCCGCATGCTCAAGCTCCCCGTCCTCCCGGACGGCCGGCTGGAACAGCAGTTCCACGAGTCGAAGCCCGCCCTGTCGGCGGCGGAGGCGGTGGCGGAGGCGAACCGCTGTCTCTACTGCGAGGACGCGCCATGCATCCGCGCGTGCCCCACCGGCATCGACATCCCCACGTTCATCCACAAGATCTCCACCGGGAACACCCGCGGCGCAGCGCGCACCATCCTGCGCGAGAACCTGCTCGGGGCCTCGTGCGCGCGCGTCTGCCCCGTGGAGGTGCTGTGCGCCGGGGCCTGCGTGTTCAACGCATGGGGGCGCGAGCCCATCTGGATTGGACGCCTGCAGCGCTTCGCCACCGAGACCGCGGCGCGCGAGGCAGGCGGCCTCGGCCCGCTGCTCCCGCCGCGCAAGGCCCCCACCGGCAAGCGCGTGGCGCT
>VGRA01000418.1 GCA_016875515.1 Deltaproteobacteria bacterium
CGGCTGCGCCCGCGACAAGGGGCGATCCCTCCGGGTGAAAGGGGACCACCCGCACGGTCTCGCCGTCACTCTCCACTCGGACCGCGCCGTGCAGGTCCGTCCGGTAGCAGCGGGCCCCGGCCTGCTCGTACCGGGCCGTGACGTCGGGGGCGGGGAAGCCGAAGCGGTTGGCGCGCCCCACGCAGAACACGGCCACCCGCGGGCGGGTCTTCTGCAGGAACCCTGCGGTGGACGAGGTGGCCGAGCCGTGGTGTGGCACCTTCACCACGTCCGCACGCCATGCAGGGAGGGCCTCCTCCGCGGCCGCCTCCACGTCTCGCGTGAGCAGCACCCGGACGCGCCCATGGGTGATGCCGAGCACCACGCTCCGGTCGTTCACCGACTCCAGCAACGATGCCTCCGGCGGTGGACCGAGCACCTCCACGGTGGCCTCGCCCAGCCGCACCGGGGCCAGTCCGCGCGTCGCACGGACAACGCTCGCCCGGCCGGCTGACTCGACCACCGCGCGCGCGAGGGGCCCGTCCACCTCGTCGGGAGGTGTCGCAGGGAGCCAGAGCGCCTGCGTGGGAATGGACCGGAGCACGGTGGCGAGCCCCAGCGCGTGGTCCGGGTGGGGGTGGCTGAGCACGGCGAGGGCCAGTCGGTCCACGTGCGAGGCCCGCAGGAAGGGCAACACCACCCGCTCGCCCGGATCCATCCCCCCGGGCACGCCGCCGCCGTCCACCAACAGGTGCGCACCGCGGCTGCTCACCACCACGGAATCCCCCTGTCCCACCGACAGGAACGTCACCACCAGCCCGGGGCCCCACGAGACGGGGAGCGGAACCAGCCCGAACCCGAGCGCAGCGGGCGCGAGCAGGCCGAACCAGCGCCACCTCCCGCGGCCCACGGACCAGGCGAGCAGCCCGGCCATCCACGCCGCCGCTGCCGCCGTCCCCAGGGGAAGGGCGGTGACGGCCGCCCCCGGCCACCCGGCGAAGTGGCCCGCCGCCGCCACCAGCCCTCCCGCGGCGTGCGTCCCCAGCCACACGGGGAGCGGAGCCAGGGCCGGGGCCACGGCGAACACTGCGGGACCACCCGCCGCGAGCAGGGTGAGCCCTCCCACCAATGGGAGACATGCCACGTTGGAGGCGATGCCCGCGAGGCTCACCTGTCCGAACGCCTCTGACACCAGCGGCATCGAGAACGCGACGGCCGCGGCGGAGGCGCAGGCCGTGGAGATCAGGGGCTCCACAAAGCGGCGCAGCCTCGGCCAGCGGCTGTCGAGCGCCTCGTGGGGTGGCGCCCACGGCAGCGCGCCGCGCAGCGCTGGGGCCAGCACGAGCAGCCCGGCGAGGGCCAGGAACGACAGCCGCAAGGAGAGATCCGCCACCCCGGCCGGCCAGGCCGCGCACATGCACAGCGCCGCCCACCCGAGGAGGCTGGGCGCGTCCGGCCGCCGCGCCGCCGCCAACGCGATCACGCCGAGCGACAGCATCACCGCCGAGCGCACCGCCGGCCCCTGCCAGCCGGTCCAGGCCACGTAGAGCCAGGCCAGGGGCAAGCTTAACGGTGCCGCCAGGCGCCGGACGTCCCACCTCCGGGCTTCACTCCAGAGCATCACCAGAAACAGCCGGAGCGCCGCCACGCAGGCGAGCGCCAGCCCGGCCACGTGCACGCCGCTCACCGACAGGACATGCGCCAGTCCGCTGCGGGCGAAGTCACGCTCCAGCCCCTCGTCCATCCCGGCCCGCATCCCCGCGGCCAGCGCGAGGTACAGCGCCGCCGCGTCCGCGGAAGGGGCGAGATCCCGCACCTGGGCGGCGAAGCGCTCCTGCTGCGCCGCCCGCCACCTGGCCCACCCCCCGGCGGGCGCGACCTCCGCTGCCCGCTCCGGGGACCAGCTCCCGGACCAGCCCACGCCGTCCCTCAACTTCGCCGACGCCCAGTCCGCCTCCCCGGGGTTCCCCGGCGGGGCGAGTGGCCGCAGCCGCGCGTCCAGCAGCAGCTCAGTCCCAGCGAGCGCCTCCGCCCCGGCAGGCCACGCCGTCAGCCGCGCCCGGCCACTGCCGTCCAGCAGGTCCACCTCCAGGCGCTGGCGCCCGTCCCGCAGCTCCTCGGCGGCTGCAACCCGGGCCGGCCCCACGTAGCGGCGCGCCTCCTGCGGTGGCGCCACCCAGGCCTCACCCGCCGTCCAACGCCCCCAGGCGAAGAAGCCGCAGGCGAGCAGCAGCCAACGGGCGAGCGGCCTCGTTGGAAGCAGCGCCCCGAGCAGCCCCAGTCCACCGGCCACCGCCCAGCCTGGGTGGCCGCCTGGAACCGCGCTCCACGCCCCCGCCAGCCACGCCAGCGCTGGCCCCACCACTGGACGCCCCAGCAGATCCCCCGCCCGCCACCTGTCCATCCCGCCACCCCCCCCAACGCCGACCTGCCAGCAGCAGGGTGAGGGAGTGCGCAGGTGTAAGTCAAGCTGGGTTGAGGGGGATGAAATTTTGTGCTAGGGAGGCGCGCTTCGGATTTCGGCCGGCCCATCGAGGGTTTCCGGCGAGGAGGCTGCGTGCAGACGACGTTCAAGCGGGGCGACAAGGCCGTGTACCCGGGCCAGGGCGTGGGCGAGGTGATGGGGATCGAGCACACGGAAGTCGCCGGTCAGCGCCAGTCCTTCTACGTCCTGCGCATCCTCGAGAACGGCATGCGGATCTTCATCCCCATCAACAAGGTGGGCTCGGTGGGGCTGCGGGAGATCATCTCCGAGGACGACGTGCGGCAGGTGTATTCCATCCTCAAGGAGAAGGACATCTCGGTGGACTCCACCACCTGGAACCGGCGCTACCGGGAGTACATGGAGAAGATCAAGACGGGCTCCGTCTTCGAGATCGCCGAGGTGCTGCGGGATCTCTACCTGCTCAAGGGGGACAAGGATCTCTCCTTCGGCGAGCGAAAGATGCTGGACACGGCCCGCTCGCTGCTCATCAAGGAGCTGTCGCTCGCCAAGGGCTGCACCGAGGACGACGTCGAGGCGGACCTCAAGAAGATCTTCAACATCGCGGCGTGAGGCGGGCGGATGTCCGTCGAACCGGCTGACGGGGAGTGGAAGGAGCTCACGCCGGAGGAGGCCCTCGCGGAGCTGGAGGAACGCCAGCGCCGGCCAAGGGCCTTCGTGCGTGCGCCCGTGGCGCTGGTGGGCCTGGCGCTCGCGGCGTTGCTCGGCTGGGAGGGGAGGCATGACTTCGCCTACCTCTTCACCTCCCGGCAGCCGCTGACGCTGGGGGCGGAAGGCAACTACGCGCTCGGGGAGATTGTCCCCAACCGCTACGTCCAGCTGCACGGCATTCCCACGCTGCGTGCCCTGTACGTGGACGAGAAGGCGGGCGCGTCCGTCATCGTCGGCATGCAGGGAAGCCCCTTCCTCGTGCTGCGCCCCCCGCTTCCCGGCGAGGAGCGCCTCCCCGGGCGCGCGCCTCCGCCGCCGGACCAGCGGCCCTTCGGCGTGCGGGGGCGTCTGCTGTCCGAGGCCCAGGCGGGCCCCTACGCGGACGCCTTCCCGAAGTTCCGCGCCTTCAACGAGCTGCAACCGCACGAGGGCAGGCTGTACCTGGTCCTCGAGGGTGA
>VGRA01000419.1 GCA_016875515.1 Deltaproteobacteria bacterium
CCGTACTCCTCGGCGCACCACTGTTGCGAGGCGCGCCTGTTGAGGGTCGGGCGATCCACCTGAGTGATGGGCCTGTCACCGGGTAGGCCCCGCCCCTCATCGAGGGTGGCGCGGTAGCGCCACCCCCAATGAGGGACCAGTCAGAAGTCCGCGGGACAAGACTGCCGAGTGCGCGCCCGGAGATGGGTGCGGTAGCGGTGGACGGCTACCTCGAGCGCGGTGAGGTGCACGAGGATGGCATCGGCGAGCCACTCCGACGTCTCGGGGTACGCCGTCGGGTCGGCGAGCTCGTCCAGGTTGGGGTGGGCGGCGGTGAGCGCGCGCTCGGCGGTGGCGATCGCCACCTCCAGGATGTGCAGGGCCGCCAGCTCGGGTGCCTCGGCGAGCTGCACCGTGGAGGGCAGCTCGGGGCTCACGCGGCCTCCGTGGCTGCGTCCAGCACGCGGGCGAGGATGTCCCGCTCGACGAGCTTCTTCTTCCGGCGGGCCACCTCCTTAAGTGCCGAGGTGGCGAGGCGGTCGATGTCCCGGTGGGCGCCGGACGCGGCCTCGTGCAGCATGGCGACGGCGTCCGTGGAGAAGAGTTCCCTGTCGCACCCGACGCGGTGGAGGCGGACGCGGAGGTACTCCGCGGTGTCGTCGGGGGTGAGGGGCTCGATGCGCAGCCGGGTGTGCAGCCGGGAGTAGAGGCTGCGGTGGTGACGGCGGGACAGCCTGTCCTCCAGCTCCGGCAGGCCCACCAGCACCAGGGACAGCAGCGCCCGCGAGTCCCACTGGTAGTTGAGGAGGATGTGGAGGTGGTCGACGACGTCCTGGTGCAGCAGGTGCGCCTCGTCGAGCAGGAAGACGGGGTGCAGCCGCTCGTGCCCGAGCTCCTCGATGTGCGTGGTGACAGAGAAGAAGACGGCGGCGGCGGTGGCCGAGGGCTTGAGGCCGAGCGCGAGGCACAGCTGGCGGTAGAAGTCCCGGCGGCCGAGCGTGGCGTTGTGGCAGTAGGTGAGGCGAAAGCCGGTAGACAGCCTGTGGCGCAGCGCCCGCAGCACGCACGTCTTGCCCACGCCGGGCTCGCCGACGAGCGAGACGGAGGCCCGCTGGGAGAGGGCCTCCACCAACTCCTCCACGACGGCCGTCTTCGAGGACGGCAGCCACAAGTCCGCGTCGCCAATCTCCTTCGAGAAGGGTGCGTCCTTCAGGCTGAAGTGCGCGAGCCAGGCGGGCGTCATGACTCACCTCCCGCGCGCCTGCCCAGGGCCTTGTCCAGCAGGGCCTTGGGAGGGTCAAAGGCGGAGTGCCGCGGCGCCGTCTCGTCGAACTCTGGGCGGCGCTGGGCGCGGGGCCGGCGGGCATTTTTGAGAGGGTCGACGGGGTGCACCTCGTAGCGCTTGCCCTCGTGCTCCACCCAGGGGGCCTCGGTGACGTCCACGAGGCAGCGGCAGAGGAAGACGAGGCGGCCGGCGAGGTGGCCCTGGGCCAACTCGTAGTCCTTCCCGTCGATGGCCACCGTGGTGTCCCGCCGGACGCGCCGGCGGGTGCGGACGGTGAGGGCCGCGCGCAGGGCGGCCTCGTCGAAGTCGCCGGGCACAGGCGGGGCAGCCTGCAGCACGGTGCGCGGGGCCTTGCCGAAGAGGCCGGCGTGCGGGGCCGAGTGGTAGTGCACGTCGAGGAAGGCCAGCAGCCGGACGTTGACGTCGTGCAGGGACGTCGCCGCCCCGAGGAAGTCGAGGCAGCCCTCCCGCAGGGTGCGCCAGAAGCGCTCCATTTTCCCGCGACTCTCCGGGCTGTAGGGCCTGGCGTGCAGGAGGGTGACGCCCAGCCGGGCGCAGGCGGTGGCCAGCGTGTCCCCGCGGTAGGTGCTGCCGTTGTCGAGGTACAGCGCGTCGGGCTTGCCGTGCCGCCGCAGCGCCCGCACCAGCAGGCCCAGCATGTCCACCTCCCTCTCCGCGTGGTGCGCCTCGAGGCCGACGACGTACCGGCTGGCGTCGTCCATGAGGGCGTGGATGCGCAGGGGCTGGGACTTCCCGTCGATGCGCAGCGCCGGGCCGTGGCAGACGTCCCCGTGCCACAGCGCCATGGGCCTCTCCGCCTGCCACCGCAACCGCGTGTGCCCGGCCGTCGAGTTGCGCAGGCCCACCCTGTCCAGCCCCGCCTCCTTGAAGAGGCGCCGCACCGTCGTGGCCGAGACGGCGCCCCTCTCCAGCCGCCCGTCCGCCACCAGCGTCCGCAGCATGACGGCCACCGAGGCGTGCGGGTACTCCCGGCGGATGTCCAGCAGCAGCCGGCGGGCCTCGGGCGCAAGCCCCAGCGCCCGGCCCTTGTCGCTGCGGGGCCGCGGCTTGAGGCCCTCCAGTCCGCGGCGCTGGTAGGCGTAGTACCAGCGCTCCAACGTGGAGACGCCGTACCGCCTCGTCGTCTTGCTGCGCGGCGGGCGGAAGGCCTTCCTGGACAACTCCTCCAGCGCCACCCGCAGCTGCCCCTTGTCCAACTGTGCCTGTGTCACCGCGCCCAGCACGCCGTGGCGGAAGACGGCCACGGCCTCCTGGTGCGACTTCGGCTTCAACTCGTCCATGTGCGTCACCCTCGTCCGGGCCGCGCGAAATGCGCGGCCTCGGCGCAGGACGGTGCCCGGCCGTGTCAGCGACGAAGAGGGAGCCTCCGTGGTGGGTCATTTCTGGAGAGCAGCCGTCGGACGCGGCCCCTCACCCAGCGTGCACGGCGCCGAGGAAGGCCAGGGCCGGCAGTGACGGCGGCTCCGGGGAAGGCAGCGCGTACGCGGACAACGACGCCGCGGCCGCGGCCGCCACCTGCCGGGGCGGCCCTTCGACGCGGCGCACGCCCCGAAACAACCGGCCGGTGCCGAGGGCCCGGCACCACCGCCGCAGCGTCTGCCACCGCGCGGCGGACGTGGCGCCCACGACGCGCGCCGGACTCACCCACCGCCGCACTGCCGCGCTGGCCAACTGCTGCAGGCCGTACAGCGCGAGCGCCAGCGCAATGGCCGACGCCGTGTACAGCCGGCCCGCCAGCGCCTCCGCCGGGCCCACCGTCACCGCCTTGTTGCACCGCGTGCACCGGAAGCGGCGCACCTGCACCACCGTCAGCTGCGGCTCGCCGTCGGGAGTCAGCGGTCCCCACACCTGCCGCTCGCGGACTCCATGCCCGTGCAGCACCACCCCGCCACCGAGCGGCGTTGCCGCGGCCTCGCACCGCGGACACCGCGCCGGCCTGACAAGGGCCACCGGCGGCGCCGTCACCCACGACTTGACGCCGAGGCTGCTTCGTACGACTGCTTGGGGGCTTCGTGTCCTTGCCAAAGGGTGCGCGGAGCACGAGTCGGGCGTGTTGCACCACGCCCGGCTCACCTTCCCCTCTCATGGGGATGGCGGGAATCGCCGACTCCGGCCTTTCTGCCGGCCGGCCTATCTCACTCACCGTGGCGAACCAGTTACCGACTCGATGATGGGCGGGCTGCACCTCCCACCTGCCTACCCATCATCCAGCGTGCTCGTTTGCGGCGCTCAAGCCCTCAACAGGCGCGCCTCGGAACACGACGTAGCGGCGCAGCACGGCGATGCCGCCGGTGTAGCCCCG
>VGRA01000420.1 GCA_016875515.1 Deltaproteobacteria bacterium
AGTTCTACGTGGGCCTTGCGCTGGACCCGGTGGTCCAGGGAGGACCTGCGGCCGGGGCCTTCCCAGAGGTCGACGAGACGAACAACGGGGTCTTCGCCGGCTCGCCGACCACGGTGTCCCGGTCCGACCTCGTCGTCGAGGATGTCCAGATCTCGGATCTGAACTCGGGGGCGCCTGTCCGGGCGGGCTACATGGGGACCCAGCAGCGCGTGTCCGTGCGGATCCGGAACATAGGAGGAGATGCGGCCAACGGGTTCAGCATTGGCGTGATCGCGTCCAAGGACGCGAACCTGAGCCTGCTGAGCGACTGGCGCGTGGAGGACCATCCCTCCACCCCTGCACTCGGCTTCAACCTCCCCGCGTGTACGACCCTGAAGACGCCGGAGACCTGTCCAGTGTCGAACTTTACGTTCGACATGACGCTTCCCTCGACGGACCGGCTGGGCGCCCCGCTTCAGCCGGGAGAGCTGTACCTCTTCTTCCAGGCGGACTCGTTCGAGGAATTGATCGAGATCAAGGAAGACAACAACTCCAAGCGCTTCGGTTCGCCCGTGCGGTTGTTTGTGCCCGGCCCGGACCTGGTCGCGGCGCGCGTAAGCGCCCCGTCCGCGTCCGCCGCAGGGGAGGTCATCCCCGTGTTCCGGAGGTTCAGGAACGTCGGCGTGACGGACGCGACGTCGGTGACTTACCAGTACCGGATCTCGGTCAACCCGCTGGTCACGGAGCAGGACCCGCTGCTCGAGATCTTCGCCGGTGGGGCCTTTGTTACCGGCAACACCCTGAGCCTGGCGGCGGGGGCGCAGGACGACGCAACCGAGTTCGTCAGGATTCCCGCGGGGCTCGCGCCGGGCCTCTATTACGTCGGTGCCATCATCGACTCCTCGGGCGCCGTGGGGGAATTGGATGAAGTGAACAACGCGGTCTCGGCGTCCTCGGCCATGGCCGTGACGGCCCCCGCGCTTCGGATCACCACCCAGCAACTGCCGGACGCCGCCGTGGACCGTCCCTACCTGGTACGCTTGGCCTCCAGCGCGCCCTTCGGCACCGTGACGTGGAGCACTCCGGCTGCGCTGCCTGCAGGGATGACGCTGGATGCAACCACCGGCACGCTCGGTGGTACGCCCGCGCTCGCAGGGGTATATGCACTGAACGTGCAGGCAGAGGCGAACGGCCGGACCGCTGTGGCACGGCTGGTGCTGCGCGTGCTGGCCAGCTCGGGAGCGCTGTCCGTGCTGACCACGGCGCTGCCGCCGGTGGTCAATGCCAACCAGCCGTACGGCGCGTCCTTCGCCGCGGCAGGTGGCCGCCGTCCCTACACCTGGCGCCTCTCCGCGGGCACGCTGCCCAAGGGGCTGGTGCTGAACGCGGACGGCACGGTGTCCGGCACGCCCATTCCGGCCCAGAACACGCTCGGTGAGTCCTCCGTCACCGCGGAGGTGGTGGACGCCAGCGGCAACCGCGCCACGGGGTCGGTGAAGATCCGGGTGGTGGGCGCCGGTTCCCTCATCATGCAGGCGGTCCAGCTGCCGGACGCCATGGTGGGCTCGGACTACCTGGCGGACGTGCAGGCGGCCATGGCCAACGGCACGCCGCTCGCCAGCCCGCTCACATGGACCGTGTCCGCCGGCGAACTTCCGGCCGGTGTCACGCTGTCCAGCGTCAACGACCGCGGCGTGTTCGGCGGCAAGGCAGTAGAGGCAGGCACCTTCAGCTTCACGCTGCAGGTGGAGGACGCGGTAGGCCGGGTGGACACGGCGGACCACGTGGTGCGGATCTTCCCCAGCGCCTTCCGCGTCTCCGGCGAGCCGGCGGCCACGTACTACCCGGGTGACGAGGTGACGCTGCAGCTGGCGGCCACCACCTCCAGCCCGGTGACCTACCGCATCTACTCCGGCGAGCTGCCGCCGGGGCTGCGCATGACCGAGGCGGGCCTGGTGTCCGGTTTCATCAACTCCGATCCCGAGGTGTCCGTGGGTGGGTACAACGTGGTGCTGTCTGCCAGGGCCTCGGATGGTGCCGAGTCCTTCTCGGCCCTGTCGTTCAACGTGGTGCGCCGTCCGGAGGCCGCCGGCTGCTCGGCGGGTGCCGGGGGGCCGTCGGCGTGGCTCGTGGCACTCGCGCTGGGTTCACTTCGGCTGCGCCGCCGCAAGGCCGCCGCCTGGGTCTCCTCCGTGGCCGTGGGGCTGCTCGCGCTCCTCCCGGGCCGGGCGCTGGCCCAGTACGCCTACTCCACGCAGGGGGCGGTGTCCCCCGGCACCTACACGGCGCTGACCGGCTCCAACGCAGGGACGGTGGTGTACGAGTACGACGCCTCGGTGTGGTCGACCGGGTGGACGGTCTCGCTGCCGTTCCCGTTCGAGTTCTACGGGCAGAGCTACACCACGGTGGGGGTGGCGCTGGAGGGGTACCTGGACTTTGGCCAGACGGATCTGTCCACCACGAGCAACCGGGCCATTCCCCACAGCAACAGCATCTACCCGCACGTGGCGGTGGCGGCCTGGTGGGACTCGCTCTACGACAAGGCGCCCAGCAGCGCAGGCCCTGCCACCCGCATCTCCACCCGCACGTTCGGAACGGCTCCCAACCGGGAATTCGTGGTGGACTGGGCCAACATCAGCTCCAGCAGCTCCAGCAGCGCCTCCCGCTTCAGCTTCCAGGTGCGGCTGTTCGAGGGGACCAACCGGATCCGGATCTCTTACGCCCCCAACGCCTCCCCCAGCACCGGCTCCGCCACGGTGGGCATCATGGGCGGGCTGGGCGTGGGGCTGCCTGGGCTGTCCTGCACCACCTCCACCTCCGGCAACTGCACGCCCACGTCCTACCCGGCGGGCAAGGACATTGACTTCGCGCTGCCGGTGGACCTGACCGTCCCGGCGGTCTCCGGGGACGACACGGCCTACGCGGGGACGGTGTTCCGCGCGGACGCCACGCTGCGCAACGGCGGCGGCACGCCCGCGCCGGGCGCGAAGGTCCGGTACTTCCTCTCCGTGGACACCGCCCTGGACGTCTTCTCGGACGTGCTGCTCGGGGACAGCGCCGCGGTGGACCTGGCCCCGGGCAAGGAGTCTGTGGTGACCGGCAACGTGCTGGTGCCGCAGGCGGTCCTGCCGGGTGCCTACTACCTCTTCGCGCTCGCGGACCCGGACAACCTGCTGGCCGAGCCCAACGAGTCCAACAACGCCTCGTCCGGCATGCCGCTGACCGTGGGCGCGCCCCGCCCGGATCTGCAGGTGGTCAGCCTCAGCCCGTCCGCCACCGCGGCCACCCCGGGGCAGACGTTGGGGATCAGCCGCACCCTCAGCAACACCGGCAACGCCGCCACCGGGGCGACGGTGAAGTACACCTACCTGCTGTCCGACAACGCGGTGGCCTCCTACTCGGATTTCGCGCTCACCCCCGCGGGGGACCTGGTCTCGCTCAACGCGGGCGGCTCCAACACCGCGACGGACCAGGTCGTGCTGCCGGCGGACCTGCCGGCCGGCCGGTACTGGATTGGCCTCTGCGCGGACTACGATCCGCAGGCCAACCCGGTCTCCACGATCCTGGAGATCAGCGAGGTGAACAACTGCTACACCTCTCCCCAGTCC
>VGRA01000421.1 GCA_016875515.1 Deltaproteobacteria bacterium
GCCCGCATCCAGCGCGTGTTCCTCATCCTGGGGGCGCTGGTGGGGAGGTGGGCAGCGTGATGGGGGGCGTGCTGGGGGCAGGGCTGGCGCTGCTGTTCGAGAGCCTCGCGCGGCAGGCGGACGGCTCGCCCACCTTCCCGGTGGACCTGTCCCCGTCCCTGTTTGCGGGGGCGTCCGCGGTGGACATGGGGGTGGGGCTGCTGTCCGCCCTGGCCCCGGCGCGGCGGGCGGCACAGCTGGACCCGGCGGTGGTCATCCGCAATGGCTGACGCGCGCTCCGAGGAGGTGGTCCTCTCCCTGGAGGACGTCACCAAGGACTACGGGGACGGCGCGGTGGTGACGCGCGTGCTGCACGGGGGGGCCCTGCGGCGGCGGCGCGGGGAGTTCGCCGCGCTCATCGGCCCATCCGGCTCCGGCAGGTCCACGCTGCTGAACCTCGTGGGGCTGCTGGACCGGCCCGCCTCGGGGCGGCTGCTGCTCCTCGGGCAGGACACCTCCACCCTGGACGACGACGCGCTGGGGCGGCTGCGCGGGCAGGCGCTGGGGTTCGTCTTCCAGTTCCACCACCTGTTGCCCGCCTTCACCGCGGTGGAGAACGTGGCCATGCCGCTCGCCGCCCAGCGCGGCTGGATGGACGACGACATGCGGGCCCGCGCCGCCTCGCTGCTGCAGGAGGTGGGCATGCTGGAGCGGGCGCACCACAAGGCCAGCGCCCTGTCCGGTGGCCAGCAGCAGCGGGTGGCCATTGCCCGGGCGCTGGCGGGGAACCCGGCCCTGGCGCTCGCGGACGAGCCCACCGGGAACCTGGACACCCATACCGCGGACGAGGCCTTCTCCCTGCTGCGCCGCTTCAACCGCGAGCGCGGCACCACCTTCCTGGTGGTGACGCACGACCCGCGGCTGGCCGAGCGGTGCGACCGCGTCATCGAGGTGGTGGATGGTCGCATCACCCGGCTTGCCGTCCAGCGTCACCTCGATGAACGCCTGCACGTCCAGCTTGGCCGGGGGGCGGGCCTACTGCCGGGCGCCCGGTGACAGCACCACGGCCTTGCCCCCGAGCGTGCGGGAGATGTCCGCGGGGGCGCCGGGGAAGTCGGACACCTTCAGGTTGGCGTTGGAGGCCAGCAGTTCGTCTGCGCGCCAGACGTACTCGTTGCCGGTCCAGCCGTGCGTGGCCACGACGTACTCCACGCCGTCCTTGCGGAAGTGGCCCTCCACCACGCACCAGTGGGCGCGGGTGCCCTTGAACAGGCCGGGGTTGCCCACGTCGTCCACGTCGAACGGGACGAGCACCGGCTGGCCCTTGTCCAGCGCGGCGTGGAGGTCCTTCAGCTGGACGTTGGACTTCGTGGTGGCGGTGTAGCCGAACTGGCGGGCCAGGGAGGCGAGCTGGCTGGCGCGGAACATCTCCCCCTGGAAGGTGAACCCCTTCTGGCGGGCCACGTCCAGCAGCCGGCGGGGGGAGTCCTCCGGGCGGGAGTGGCTGTCCCAGCGGGTGACGTCCGAGGACTGAACCAGCGGCGCCGCGTTGCGCGCGTCCCGGCTGTCCCACAGGTCCATGGCCATGCCGAGCGCGTACAGCCCACACGTGGGGCCGTCCTGCACCCGCCCCGGCACGTCTGCCCCCAGCCGCAGCGCCCGGGAGATGTCCTGCTGCATGCCGTAGGTGTCCACGGGCTTGAAGCCGCTGCCGGCGCGCGTCACCGCCAGGGGGTCCGGCCGCGCCACCGTGCCGCCCGCGATGGGGGCCGGGGTGGGGGAGGTGACCGCGCTGGGGAGGGTGACGGAGGGCATGGACGGGTTGTCGCGGTGTGCGCGGCCACCCTTTCCGGCTGTTTCTGTAAATGCCGTTGACGTTTCCGGGAATTGCGGCCACGGCAGCGGGTGGGCGGAGGCCGGGTGGACTGCGCGCGGGGGCGCTGCCATCCTCGCGGTCATGGACGCGCCGAAGGATGCGGCAGCCAGGGCCGCAGCCCGCGCCGGCTGGCCGGGGCTGAAGACGACGCTGGCCGAGGCGCCGGGCGACGACCTCTCCGCCAGCACCACCGCCGAGCAGCGCGTGGCCATGGTGGAGGAGTTGAGCGTGCAGGCCTGGTCCCTGACCGGTCGGCCGTTTCCAAAGTACACGCGCGCCGAGATGCCGGGGCGGATCATCCGGCCGGGACGGCCATGACGCCGGGGCCTGGCTTCAACCCGGACTTCGAGGACCTGCTCGCAGCGCTGCACGCCCAGGGCGTGCAGTTCCTCGTGGTGGGTGCGCACGCGCTGGCCGCACACGGGGTTCCCCGGGCCACGGGAGACCTGGACGTGTGGGTCCGTCCGGAGGAGGCCAACGCGGGGCGGGTGGTGGCGGCGCTGAACGCCTTCGGGGCGCCCCTGCCGGCGCACGGCATCACGGCCCGGGACTTCTCCACGCCCGGGCTGGTCTACCAGTTGGGCCTGCCGCCCCGGCGCATCGACCTGCTCACGCAGCTGAGCGGCCTGGAATTCGACGAGGCGTGGCCCGGGCGCGTGGTGCTGGAGGTGGCCGGCGAGCCGGTGCCGTTCCTCGGGCGCGAGGCGCTCCTGAAGAACAAGCGCGCTACCGGCCGGCCGAAGGACCTCGCGGACGCGGCGCTGCTGGAGGCCGCGGCGCGCTGATTTTCTCGCGGCTTTGTCGCGGTGGCGCTTCCCGTTCGTGCGTGGGGCCGCTAGTTTCCGCCTGTTCGCGAGGAGGGGCCGGACCTTGGGAGCGTGGATTATCGGGTACCAGAAGAGCGTGAAGGATGCCGCACCGGGCGTCACGGCGGAGGCATGGGCGCGGTGGGACGTGGAGGCGCCGGAGCCGCCGCCCGCGCCGCTGCGCGCGCTGTACTCCGCGTTTGACGGCGGCGCGCTCACCGGGGGCGTGAAGCTCCACCGCTTCGAGCGCGTGGTGGAGCACCGCAACGACTCCGAGCTCTCCGCGTGGCTGTTCGGCGCCAAGGGGGACCGGCGCCTGCTCGCCGCCCGCAAGGCAACGCTGGCGGCCCACCCGGGGCTGATGTCCCGGCCCTCCTGGTTCGAGTCCACCGCGGCAGACGCGCCCGTGTTCGCCACGCACGACGTGATGCTCAACGCGGTGCGCGTCTACCCGTCCCTCGAGCAGCTGCTCGCGGTGATGGTGCCCCCCGCGCAGCTGGAGGCCTTCGGGGACCACACCTACGCCAGCGCCATGAAGGTGATGGAGGACGTGCTGGACTCGGTGACCGGCCCCGCGCTGCAGTCCTTCAAGGACGAGCCGGCCTCACCCGTGAAGAAGCCGGTCCAGCCGAAAGCCGGCAAGGCGAGGGCAGCGGCCGCGCGGCGCGACAACGTGGTCCCGCTCCGGCCGGCCACCCAGGTGAAGTCGAAGCCGAAGCCCGTGCCGAAGAAGGCCCCGGCCCCGGTGAAGAAGCAGCAGGCGTTGAAGAAGGTGAAGTCGAAGTCTTCCACCCGAAGCACAGGAAAGAAGAGCAAGCCCATGGCCGCAAAGAAGAGCGTGAAGAAGCCGGTGAAGAAGGCCGCCCCCAAGAAGGCGGTGAAGAAGGCCCCCGTGAAGAAGGCCGCCCCCAAGAAGCCGGCGAAG
>VGRA01000422.1 GCA_016875515.1 Deltaproteobacteria bacterium
CTGCCGTGGCTGGTGAAGCAGGTGGTCGGGCTGCCGCAGTACCGGAGGGTCCGCTGATGGGGACGCCACACAGGGGTCACGTGCGGGGTTGTTTGCTTCTGCTCGTGGCATGTTCTTGCATGCCGCTCGGTGGGGCGCCTGCGCCAGCGGACGGCGGCCTGGTCGGATCGGCCGGTGCGGGGCCCACGGTCCAGGTGGGGGTCGCCACGCCGGTGTTGCCGCTGGATCACCCTCCGGTGGTGGACCCGCTCGCCGGGACGGCGTCTGCCGCTGCGCGGCGGCTCTCCGTGGCGCAGCTGAAAAACTCCCTCCCGGTGGTGCTGCGCGGCCACGCTTGGAAGGTGGGCAACGCGGACGGGTTCGACGCGCGCGCGGGCACGCTGGGGGTGCCGGACTACGTCTCCTCCGTGGAGGAGAACCTGGAGTCCACGCCGCTGTACCTGAAGTTCATGGCGGACATGGCGCGGGATGCCTGCAACCGGGCCGTCACGGCGGACGCGGTGCAGGCGGATCCCACGCAGCGCGCGGTGCTGCGGTTCGTGGAGCCCCTGGACACGCCCACAGGCAGCCGGGCGAAGGTTGAGGAGAACCTGCGCTACCTGCGCCTGTCGTTCCTCGGGCTGCGGTCCGAGGGGACAGACGATCCCGCGCTGGCGCAGCTGCGCGGCCTGTTCGAGCAGGCGGTGGCCGCGGCGGCGGGTGGCAACGTGCCCGGCCGGGCGCATGTGCTGGAAGGGTGGCGCACCGTCTGCGTGGCGCTGCTGACCTCGCCGGAGTTCCACCTCTACTGAGGCACGTCCATGGCCCCATGCTCCCGCAGACGGTTCCTGGAGATTGCCGGCCTGGCGGGCGGCGGGCTGCTGCTTCGGCCGGCCTGGGTGAAGGAGGCGTGGGCGCAGCAGGCGCCCGCCGAGCCCCGCTTCCTGCTGATGGTCTACTTCTCCGGCGGGTGGGACCAACTGCTCGCGCTGGACCCGCGGGATGCCACCCTCCCTGCGCACCAGTACGTGGCGGGAAAGGTGCCCACCGCTGGGGTCTACCCGGCCTATGACGAGGCGGCTGTGCGCGACAGCGCAGTGGCAGCCGTCATGCAGTCCACCGCTGGCAAGGGCGTGCAGGCGGCGGGGGGGCTCACCTTCGGCCCGGCCGTGACGCAGTCCCTGCTGGCCCACGCCGCGGACCTGTCACTCGTGCGCGGGATGATGATGGACACCCTCACCCACGAGGTGGGGCGGCGCTACCTGCTCACGGGAAAATTCCCCCGGGGCCTGGCGGCGAGCGGCAGCTCGCTCAACACCGTGGTGGCGGCGCAGAGCCAGAGCGTGCTGGACCTGCCCAACCTGGTGGTGAACGTGGAGGCGTACAACGCGGATTACCCGGCGTTTGCGAGCCCCATCTTTGTCCGCAGCGCCACGGACATCCGGGCGGTGCTCAACCCCCAGTCCACCACGGCGCTGAAGGGCAGCAGCGAGGCGGTGCTGGAGGTCTATGAGAACGGACCCGAGCGGTGCGGCGAGGCGGAGCTGGACGGGGAGGGGCTGGCCGCCGCGTTCCGGGACAGCCGCGCGCAGGCACGGAAGATCACCAATTCGGCGGCGGGGGCGCTCTTCCAGTTCGCCAACCCGCCCCCCAACACAGACGTGGCGGAGCTCTTCACCGCGTTCAACCTGGACCCGGCGAAGGAGTTGAACGGCATGAAGGCCCGCGCCGCGCTGGCCGCGCAGGCGCTCACGCGCGGCATCTCGCAGGCGGTGTCGGTGACGCTCGCGGACGGGCTGGACGATCACTTCGACCTACCGGGCCAGCACGCCGCGTCGCTTTCCCCCGGCTTCCACGCGCTGGGGCTGCTCATCTCCTACTTGAAGTCGAAGCAGGTGGGGACCACGGGCAAGAGCTTCTGGGACTGCACCACGCTCTTCGCCTTCAGCGAGTTCTCCCGGACGCCGCTGCTCAACGCGCGGGACGGGCGGGATCACCACCTCACTGGCAGCTGCCTCGTAGCGGGGCCGGGGCTGAAGCGGG
Organism: Deltaproteobacteria bacterium; assembly: GCA_016875515.1. Classification (GTDB taxonomy): domain Bacteria; phylum Myxococcota; class Myxococcia; order Myxococcales; family Myxococcaceae; genus VGRA01. Next base: position 2,023 of record VGRA01000422.1, read on the forward strand.
GGAAGGTGTTCGGCGCGAGCACGGCCACGGGCGGGATGCAGGTGTCCAACGTGGACCTGGCCACCGGGCTGCCGGTCTCCACCGGCGGCGTGAGCATCCGGCCCTGTGACGTGCACGCCACGCTCCTCCAGTCCATGGGGATGGACGCGGCGCACCTGTCCAACCAGTCCCCGCGGCTGCTCTCCGGGTTGCTGAAGTAGCCAGCCAACCGGTGGATGGGCGGCCCGCCCGCTCCACCGCTGCGTGGGCGTCCGCATTCTCCGGGGACCATGCACCTGGAGGAAGTGCAGATACAGGCGGTCGCGCTGGAGCGGTTCGACGCGCTCATCGGAGCCGAGGCGGCCGCACGGCTGCACGCAGGCGCGGACCGGGCACGGGAGGCGCTGCGGGGCCGCACGCTCTTCAACGTGAACTCCACCGCGGTGGGTGGCGGGGTGGCGGAGATGCTGCAGCCGCTGCTCGCCTGTTCGCGCGGGGCGGGCGTGGACGCGCGGTGGCTGGTGGTGCGTGGGGACGCGGAGTTCTTCCGCATCACCAAGCGGCTGCACAACCGGCTGCACGGGGCGGTGGGGGACGCCGGACGGCTGGGGGAGGCGGAGCGGGCCGTGTACGACCGCGTGCTGTCGGAGCACGCGGCGGAGCTGCTTGCGCTGGTGGGCCCCGAGGACGTGGTGCTACTGCACGATCCGCAGACGGCAGGCCTGCTGCCCGTCCTGCAGCGCGCGGGGGTCACCGTGGTGTGGCGCAGCCACATCGTCACCGATCACTGGAACGACGAGGTGGCCTCCGGCTGGGCCTTCCTCCGGCCCTACCTGGAGGAGGCGCGCGCGGTGGTGTTCACCCGCCGGGTGTACGCGCCGGACTGGCTCCGGGACAGGGCGGTCATCATCCCGCCGTCCATTGATCCCTTCTCCGTCAAGAACGCCCCGCTGGACCCTTTGACGGCGCGGAACATCCTGGCGCGCGTGGGGGTGCTGCTGCCGTGCCCCGGGCCCGTGGGTCCTGCCCTCTACCAGCACGTGGACGGCTCCCCGGGGCGCGTGGACCACGGCGCGGACGTGGTGCGCTGCGGGCCGCCGCCCACCTCCGAGACGCCGCTCATCCTGCATGTGTCCCGCTGGGACCGCCTCAAGGACATGTCCGGCGTACTGGAGGGCTTTGCGCGGCGGGCAGACGCGCTGGGCCAGGCGCAGTCGGCGCTGGTAGGGCCCAACGTGGCCGGGGTGTACGACGACCCGGAAGGGGCCGAGGTGTTCGAGGCCTGCATCCGGCAGTGGCGCGCGCTGCCGCACGCCGTCCGGCGGAGGGTCCAACTGCTGTGCCTGCCCTGTCGGACAGGGGCGAGAACGCGGCCATCGTCAACGCGCTGCAGCGCCACGCGGCCGTGGTGGTGCAGAAGAGCCTGGAGGAGGGCTTCGGGCTCACCGTGGCCGAGGCGATGTGGAAGGGGAGGCCGGTGGTGGGCTCCGCGGTGGGGAGGATCCACGACCAGTTGGTGGACGGCGAGAGCGGGCTGCTGGTGGCGAATCCGCGGGACCTGGATGCCTTCGGAGACGCG
>VGRA01000423.1 GCA_016875515.1 Deltaproteobacteria bacterium
CCGCTGCCCGTGACGTCCGCTCGGGGTTAGGATGTAATTGGGACTTCACCTTCGCCGGAGCCCCTACCATGGCGCGACTGCTCTCCCTCCCCCTGCTGCTCGCCGGATCGCTCGCCGCTGCGGGAGATCTCTCTCCGGCTCAGAAGGCGAAGATCCAGTACGAGCAGCAAAAGGCCCTGGAGGAGGTCCAGAAGAAGTACGGCAACCGCAAGCCCTCCGAGCTGTCCAACGCCGAGCGGCGCGCCATGGCCCAGGAGCAGGCCGAGGCGGACCGGAAGGTGCTCGAGCGCAACGGCGTCTCACACAAGGACTGGGCCGTTTCCTCCGTGCGAATGGGCCGCTCCGAGAAGTCGCAGGTGGAGGCGGCCGGGAAGGAGCTCCAGGCCGCGGACGAGGCCGCCCAGAAGAAGAAGGCCGGCGCCGCGGGCAGCAACGGCCCCTCCGAGGTGAAGATCCAGCGCGGCTTCGGCAACGACATGCCGGCGGTGATGGAAGACAAGGGCTCGTCCGAGCCGGAGATCGAGATCCAGCGAGGCCCCACGAACAAGTAGCCGGTCCCGGCCGCTCGCTGCCTGCTCAGCTGCGCTTCCGGGTCCAGGTCTCGTCGTAGGGGCAGCTGCAGTCCGTCTCGGCGGGCTCCGGGTAGCTGTACGGCTCGCCCTTGTAGTTGCGGAAGAGGGTCTCCGTGGGGCGGCGCTCCTCCACGTAGTCCGGCTGCAGCGTCACCTTCCCCCCCCCGCCCGGCAGGTCCACCGCCAGGTGGGGTACCGCCAGCCCCGAGGTATGGCCGCGCAGCTGCCGGAGGATCTCCACCCCGGCCCGCAGCGGCGTGCGCAGGTGCTCCAGCCCCTCCGCAACGTCCATCTGGTGCAGGTAGTAGGGACGCACGCGCATCTTCAGGCAGGCGTGGTTCAGCTCCCGGATGATGCGCGCCGAGCTGTTCACCCGCCGCATCAGCACCGCCTGGTTCTCCACCGGCACGCCGTGGTCCACCAGCAGCTCGCACGCCCGCCTCGCCTCGGGGGTTATCTCCTTGGGGTGGTTGAAGTGGGTCACCACGAACAGCGGCGCGAAGCGGCGCAGCAGCTTCGCCAGGGACTCGGTCACCCGCATGGGCAGGCACACCGGGATGCGCGTGCCAACGCGGATCATCTCCACGTGGGGAATCTCCCTCAGCGGCGCGAGCAGCTCCTCCAGCCGCTCGTCGGACAGCAGGAAGGGATCCCCCCCGGAGAGCAGCACGTCCCGCACCTCCGGGTGGGTGCGCACGTACTCGATTCCGGCCCGCAGCTGCGCCCGGTCCAGGTCTGCCTCGCCCCCCTTGGTGATCCGCCGGCGCGTGCAGTGGCGGCAGTAGACCGAGCACCGGTCCAGCGCCAGGAACAGCACCCGGTCCGGGTACTTGTGGACAATGGCAGACACCGGCCGGTTCTTGTCTTCGCCCAGCGGATCCTTCAGCTCGCCCGGGCGCGCCACCGCCTCTGCTGCCGTGGGGATGGCCTGCATCCGCACCGGGCAGAACGGGTGGTCCCGGTCAACGAGGGACAGGTAGTACGGGCTGATGCCCAGCCGGAAGATGGACGCCGTGTCAACGCACCCGCGCCGCTCGTCCTCCGTGAGCGGAACGTGGCGCGAGAGTGCCTCCACCCCCTTGACGGCGTGGCGCATCTGCCAACGCCAGTCTCCCCACTCGGCCGCGGAGGCCTCGGGGAACAGGGCGCGCCAGGGCTCGGCGGGCGCTGCGTCGGCCATGGCGGACGCCCTAGCCCCCGTTCGCCTGCTGCTCGGCCCAGTAGCGGCGCCCGGACTCCGGCAGCGTGTACACCGGGTCGAAGTAGGCGTAGCGGCGCTCGAGCGCCCCCGGGTCGTTCAGCTCGATGCCGGTCCGGTAATTCTTGGTCCAGAATGAGATGCCCTTCTCCCGGTCGTACTCCGCCACCTGGTGGACCCAGCGCTTGCCCACGAACGGCACGTCGCAGACGATCCGCGGCGTCGCGAAGCCCGGCAGGTAGCCCATGAGGTCGTGCTGGAGCTTCTGCGCCTCCCACACCGCCACCCGCCAGTGCTCGGAGTTGGGGATCATGTCGCACATGTAGAAGTAGTACGGGATGATCTTCGCGTGGTCCGCGAGCGAGAAGCACAGCTCGAGCAGATCTTTCGCCGTCCCGTTGACCCCGCGCAGCAGCACCCCCTGGTTGCGCACATCCCGGAACCCCAGCTCGAACAGCTTGCGCACAGCCTTGCCCACCAGCGGCGTCACCTGCTGCGCGTGGTTGGCGTGCGTGTGCAGCGCCAGGTCCACGCCCCGGTCAAAGGCCTTCTTGGCCAGCCGCTCCAGCCCCGCGAGCACGTTGTCCTGCAGGAAGTGCTGCGGGACGCCGATCAGCCCCTTGGACGCCAGCCTGATGTCCCGGATGTTGTCAATGTCCAGCAGCGCGCTCACGAACGGCTCGAGCGCCTGGATGGGCAGGTTCGCAATGTCGCCGCCGGACACCACGACGTCCCGCACCGAGGGCGTCTTGCGCAGGTAGTCCAGCATCTGCCCGTAACGGTCCTTCGGCTCCACGTTGAACCGGTGCTTCTCCACCTGTGGGACGTTGTTGCCCACCATGTCCATCCGCGTGCAGTGGCCGCAGTACTGGGGACAGGTGGTCAGCATCTCCGCCAGCACCTTGCTGGGGTACCGGTGCGTCAGCCCCTCCACCACCCACATGTCTGCCTCGTGGAGGCTGTCCCGCGTGGAGTGCGGGTGGGACGGGAAGTCCGGGTGCCGGTCCTTGAACGCCGGCAGCATGTACCGCCGCACCGGGTCGTCCCAGAGATCCTGCTCGTTCATGGTGTTGAGCATCTGTGGGGGCACCAGGATGGACATGGTGGCCCGGTCCCGCTGGTCCTTCTCGATGCTGAACATCAGGTCATCCGGGATGAGCTGCCCGAAGACCTCCTTCAACTCCTTGAGGTTCTTCACCGTGTGCTTGCGCTGCCACACGGCAGACTCCCACTCCTGCTGCGACACCCCCTTGTAGCCGGGCAGGCGGGTCCAGTCCGGCTCCACGTAGGGCCGCTCGAGGGGGTACTTGAAGGGCTGCGGAGAGTTGGGCTTGGCGTGCTGGCTTGGCTGCATGGCGCACCTTCTACTGCTCTTTGAGTTCCACGTTCAGGAGCTTCGTCTCCTGCCCCTCGTTGATCGTCACCTGCTGGGGGTCGCTCTTGAGCTTTCCATCAGCAGACTTGAACACCACCGTGTGCGCCCCGGCCGACAGGCTCAACGCCTTCGTCTTGGGTACGGGTGTCACGGCGCCGCTGTTCCGACCGTCCACCCACACCTGCGCCCCAGCGGGCTTGCTGCTGCAGATGAACGTCCCTGTCGCGGACGAGGTGGGCGCCGGCTGCTGCGGCCGGACCGGCTCCGCGCGGTGCGGGGGCTCCGGCTTCGCTTGCGGCCGCGCGGTCTCCACCTTGGCGGGCGTCTCCGTCCGGGGCGCCGGCTCCGGCCTGGGCTGCGGCTTGGGCTTGGCCACCGGCTGGGGTGACCGGGGCTTCGGCTCGGTCCCGCCCCGGTTGAGCGTCACGA
>VGRA01000424.1 GCA_016875515.1 Deltaproteobacteria bacterium
CTTTCCCTGCTCGTCCTGTCCGGTTGCGGCGAGGACCGGATCGTCAAGCGCTCCTGCCCGGAGGTCCGCACCGAGACCACGGAGGAGACCGTCACCACCACCACGACCACCACCGAGCTTGAGTCCTCGTTCGACATCGAGCAGGTGTCCGTGCTGGAGGCCACCGACGTGCTGGAGAACGGCGCGGACGCCGTCATCCTGGACCATGACGCCGCGCAGCTGCCGCCCGGTTCCACCTGGAGGGTGAGCCACGTCGAGGTGCTGGTGATGGTCCCCTCCTGGGCCTTCTCCGCTTACCCGGGCTCGGTGGGGCTCACCGTGGAGGTGTGGGACGCGGCCACGCCCATGAGCCCGCAGAGGCCCGCCTACCGGCTGCGCCAGCAGTTGGATTTCTCCCGGCTGACCTGGGAGACGGCCTCGCTGCCCTCGGGCAACTACAGGAAGGCCTGGTGGAAGTTCCCGCTGGCAGACCCCGCGAAGCCGGTCATCACCCAGCCCATGACGGCGCAGCGCTTCCTCGTGGGCGTGCGCTGGGACACCAGCGGCCAGCCAGCGCTCGGGTACTCCAACTTCAACCGCCCGTGTGACCGCAACTGGACGGACACGGGCAACGGCGTGTGGAACCTCAACTCCAGCTACGGCCAGCCGAACACCTGCAGTTGGCCCATGCTGCGCGTGGGCACCGAGGTCACCACCGAGGTGACGAAGACGGAGACCGTCCCCGTCACGCGCACCGTCACGGTCATGGTGGAGCGGGACGAGTGCGCCCCCAACCCCGAGGACGTGGTGCTGGACGCCGGGACGTCCGACACCCGGGACGGCAGCACCCCGTAGCAGCTGTTGGACTTGCAACAACGTTCCATTCTCAACCGCTGCCCGGGTCGCCCCGCGGGGTTGCGTCCGGGGATGAATCCGTCCCTTCCGGACCTGTTCACCATCGTCCCGGAGGCGCTCGGTCTCTACGCACCCGACGGGCGCATCCTCGCGGTCAATGCCGCGGCCTGTGCGCAGCTGGGCGGCTCGCAGGAGCAGTTGGTGGGGCTCCGCTCGGTGCTGGAGTTCGTCCTGGCCGCGGCGAGCGCGGCGCTGGCCCAGGCCTCCCCGCTGCAGGTGGGAACGCCCCTGCGCATCCGGGACTTCCCCATGAGCCGGCTGGACGGGACGAAGCTGGTGGCCGAGGCGTCGCTGAACGTGCTGGCGGATGGCCGGCGGTTGTGCGTGGCGCGGGACGTCGCAGACCAGCGGCGGGCGAAGCGCGCGCAGCGGCTGCTGGCGGAGCTGGGCACGGCCACCGGGACGCTGGAGCTGGACGGGGCCCTGCAGCGGGTGGTGGAGCTGGCGACGGAGTGGTTCGCCGACTGCGCGTTCCTCTTTCTCCCCCGGGAGCGCGAGTCGCTCGTGGCCCGGGCCGCGGCGAGCAGGGACCCGGACCGTGCGTGGGCGGTGCAGGTGATGACGTCCGTGCCGCTGCCGGAGGGGCCGTGCGGCGCGTGCTGTCCACCGGGCAGGTGGTGCTGCAGGACATCCAACCCGGGATGTACGCCCAGCTGGTCCCGGGGGCGGAGCACCTGCAGGCGCTCTCGGTTGCGGCGCCCAGCTGGGCCATGGGACTTCCCCTCCTCGCGGGGGGCAGTGCGTGGGCGTGCTGCTGCTGTCATCCGCCGCCCGGCCCTTCGGCGCCGCGGACCGCGCGCTCGCCGAGGAGTTCACCCGGCGCTGCAGCGTCTTCATCCAGAACGTGCAGCTGAAGGAGGGGCTGCAGCGGGCCGTGCAGACGCGGGACGAGATGCTGGGGGTGGTGGCCCACGATCTCCGCGAGCCCCCGGGGACGCTCCAACTGCAGGCCGAGTCGCTCGGGCGGATGCTTCCCCCGGGGGCCACGGCCGCCCGCGGGCGCTCGGGGCCTCCGTCCAGCGGATGGGACGGCTCACCGAGGACCTGCTGGACGCGGCCCAACTGGACGCGGGGACCTTCTCGGTGGAGCCGCGGCGCGGGCCGCTCCTGCCGATGCTGATGGACTGCGTGGCGGACCTCTCGGATGCCGCACGCGCGCGCGGACTCGCGCTGGCGCTGGAGGCCCCGGACGGGCTGCCCGAGCTGGCCGTGGACCTGCACCGCCTCCGGCAGGTGCTGGACAACCTGGTGGGCAACGCCCTCAAGTTCACCCCCGCCGGGCAGGTCACCGTGCGGGCGCAGGCCGGGCCCGGCGAGGTGCGCATCACCGCCGAGGACTCGGGGCCGGGCATCCCCCCGGCGGAACTGGGCCGCGTCTTCGACCGGTTCTGGCAGGGACGGGGCCATCCCCGCGCCAGCGCCGGGCCTCGGCCTGTCCATTGCGCGGGGCATCGTGGAGGCGCACGGCGGGACCATCCGGACGGAGAACGCGCCCGGGGGCGGCGCGGTGCTGACCTTCACGCTGCCGGCCTGAGCGGGTGAAGCGGTGGGCCGTGGCGGGAGCGCCGCACCGGTGAGACGCTCGGCGCCCGAGCCTCGCATGGAATCCCCGTCCACCGTCGACGTCCACGCCGTCCAGTACGCGAGCGCGTGGGAGCGGTCCCTGCCGGGCGTGCGCGCGCCGGTCGGGATGGTCGCGTCGGTCGCCTACCGCCAGTCCGGGCATCCCGCTGCGGCGGCCCTGGGGCTCGCCGCGCTCGGAGGTACCGCCGTGTCCCTCGCGCGCACGCGGCGCGTGCTCGGCCGCCGCACGTTGAGCTGCTCTCGGGGGAAGGTGCGCCTGTCCCCGGGAGACGCCGTGCTCGAGCCAGTGGAGGCCTGGTACGAGGAGGGCGGCCGCTTCACCGTCATCTGCAGCGGGTGCCACAGCAGCCTGACGGTCTCCCCCGCCAGCGCGCCGGCGCTCCGGTCCCTGCTCGAGGCCTCCTGGGGCCCCGGGAGGACCCTCGTGCGGCTCGGCACTCCCCGAGCGCGGTGGACGGCCGCCACCGTGGCGCTTCTGGGGATGACCACGGCCGCGGCGGGCGCATGGTTCAACTCCCCCTGGATGGTGGGCGCGGGCGTGGCCTGCGCCGTGCTCGGCGGCGCCACCTTCCTCGCGCTGTCCCAGCGCTTCAGGTCGCCACCGCGCCGTCCCTGGGACTGGCTCACCCGCCCCGTGCCGGCGCCCCCGGCACGGGCACCACGTGGACCGTCTGGGTGGGGAACGCCAGCGCGCTGCCCCCGCGCTCGACCACCTCCATGATGCCCAGGAGCAGCTCCTGCCGCGCCTGCCGGAAGACCGCGTTGTCCTGCGTCTTCATCCAGGCCAGCACCTCAACGTCCAGCGAGGAGGCGCCGAACTGCTTGAGCGCCACCACCACCGTCTCCTGCCAGGAGAGCGGGTGGGCGCGGAGAAGCCTCTCCAACCCCTGCACGATGCTGCGCACCTGCGCCGCGGAGGTCCCGTAGGTCAGCCCCACGTTGGTGGTGAACAGCATCCGGTCCCGCTCGGTGAAGTTCTCCAGCCGCATGTCCGCGAGCCGGCCATTGGGGAGTGACACCAGCGTGCGCCCGTGGGTGCGGATGCGCGTGGAGCGCAGGCCAATGGA
>VGRA01000425.1 GCA_016875515.1 Deltaproteobacteria bacterium
TACCCCGCGCTGGTGCAGCGGGAGGGGCGGTACGTCCTGGCAGCGGCCCTGCTGCTGATGTGCGGCATGGGGCTCGGGGCAGGCGTGGTGGCCGCGGAGCCGCGCGGCGCCGAGTTGCTCGTGCCAGCCGCCATCCGCGCCTCGCTCGAGGCCCATGAACTGTGGACCGACTCGCTGCTCGCGGTCGCCCCGGAGAGCGCCTCTGCGTCCATTGCCACCAACAACCTGGCGGTCCTGGGATCGCTCTTCGCGGGAGGCCTGCTGCTGGGGTTGGGGCCGGTGGCGCTGCTGACCTTCAACGGCGCGCACCTGGGCGCGGTGCTGGCCTGCGCGCACCACCACGGGATGCTCGGGGCGCTGCTCGGCTTCGTGGCCGCGCACGGCCCGGTGGAGCTCTCCGTGCTGGTGCTGGCCGGCGCGGCGGGGCTGGTACTCGGCCACGCCGTGCTGGAACCCGGAGAGTGGAGCCGGGCCGAGGCCCTCCGCCGCCGGGGCAGGGACGCGGTCCTGCTGGCGCTGGGTGCAGCCCCGGCGCTCGCGGCCATCGCGGTGCTGGAGGGCTACGTGAGCCCGGGGACGTGGCTCCCCGCGGGGCTGAAGGCTGCACTCGGGCTGGCCCTGGCCGCCGCGGGCTGGAGCTACCTGCTGCGCAGCGGCGCGCCCAGCGCGGGCAGCGCGCGCGCGCGGGACGCCCGGGCCCTCTCGCGCTCGGACAACACCGCCTCGTAGGCCTCGTTGAGCTCCCGCATCAGCGCCTCGGAGCCGCCGCGGTCCGGGTGCCGCTCCAGCGCCAGCTCGCGGTAGCGCGCGCGGATCCGCTCCGGCGTGTCTTCCCGGCTCACCCCCAGCAGCCCCCAGGGACTGGGCTTCTCCAGCTTCGCGAGCAGCGCCCCCAGCTTCCCCTTCAGCGGGTTGAAGCTCCGCGGCTGCTCCCCCGGTTTGACGGTCCGGACCTTGCCATCCACCCGGAGCACGTCCGACGCGTAGGGGCTGGACACCCAGCGGGCGCAGCCCGGGCAGTGGAAGTACCGGACGTTTCCGCCCGTTCCCAGGTGGCTCGTCATCACCACCTGGCAGTGCATGCATTCCACGGCGATGGCGTCCTCGAGGGTGACGGTGGAAGTGCGTCGGTGCATCACGGTGGCAAGCTCCCTGCTGTTGCACGGGCCACGTGGATGTAGCGGCCTGTGGTGACGCGCAGGATGAGCGCGTGTGGATCAGGGTCAAGAATTCCACCGCGCGCTGCGGTAGGAACCCTCCTCTGTGCGTCCGCTCCTGCTCGCCCCCCTGCTGCTGACCTTCCACGCCGCCGCGCAGGTGCCCGGTGCGACGCTGGGCATGCCGCCGCTCGTGGCAGCCCCCTCGGACGCGGACCGCGCCCTCATTTCCGCCTCCTCGGCGGCGGTGGGGCCGGGACCGCTGGAGATCCGCGTGCTGTCCGTGGAAGAACTGGGGCTGTTGGGGGATCCGCGGGCGGTCCCGCTGCTGCGCCGCGTGCTGCTGACCGAGACCCAGGGGCCCCTGCAGCGGGCCGCCGTCCGCGCCCTGCGCGCCCTGGGCTCCGAGGCGTGCGTCTCGGTGCTGGACGAGGCGCTGCGCACCGGCCGGCTCACGCACGAGGGGGCGCGCGAGCTGATCGCCTCCCTTCCCTACCTCCGCTGGGAGGTGGCCCGGGCGGCGCTGGCGTGGGCCGCCGCCAGCGGGCAGACCTACGAACTCCGCGCCGCCGCCGAGGCAGCGCTCGCCCGCTTCGACGCGCCGCCCGTCCCCCGGGAAGCCCGCCTGGAGGACGCACCATGACCGCGCCGCGCATGGCCTTGCTGGGCGGCGGCAACATGGCGGAGGCGCTGGTGCGAGGGTTGCTTAAGGCCGGGGTGGCCCAGCCGCAGGACGTGGTGGTCACCGGGCGGCGCAGCGAGCGGCTGGCACACTTCGCCCGCGAGTACGGCGTCTCTACCACCTCGGACAACGCCGCGGCGGCGCGGGACGCCGACGTGGTGGTGCTGTCTGTCAAGCCCCAGGCCCTTGGCAGGCTGCTGGGGGTCGTCTCGCCCGCGGTGGACCCGAGCAAGCTGGTCATCTCGGTGGCGGCCGGCGTTCCCATGGCCGCGCTCGAGCGGCGGCTGGGCGCCGGGGCCCGGGTCATCCGCGCCATGCCCAACACCCCGGCGCTCGTGGGGGCGGGCGCGTGCGCCATCAGCGCAGGAGCGAACGCGACGGAGGCGGACCTTGCCACGGCGGAGCGGCTGTTCCGTTCCGTGGGGCTGGTGGTGCGGGTGGACGAGGCGCTGCTGGACGCCGTCACCGGCCTGTCCGGCAGCGGCCCGGCCTACATCTTCCTGGTCATCGAGGCGCTGTCGGACGCCGGCGTGAAGGTGGGGCTGCCCCGGTACACCGCCCTGCAGCTGGCTGCGCAAACCGTGCTCGGCAGCGCCCGGCTGCTCCAGGAATCCGGCGAGCACCCGGGCAGCCTGAAGGACCAGGTGACCAGCCCGGGCGGCACCGCCATTGCCGGCCTGCACACGCTGGAGGCAGGCGGGCTGCGCACCACCCTCATCAACGCCGTTGAGACGGCCACCCGCCGGGCGAGGGAACTCGGTGAGCAGTTTCTTGAGAAGCCCTGATCCCTCCCTAGAGTCACGCCCATGAAGCTCACCCCCCTGGACATCCGGCAGAAGCGCTTCGACGCCGTCTTTCGCGGCGTGGACCCGCGCGAGGTGGAGGGCTTTCTCGAGTTCGTGGCCACCGAGTTCGAGTCCCTGCTGCGGGAGCACGCGGCGCTGAAGGACGCGCTCGCCACGGCGCAGGGACGTATCCAGGTGTACTCGGAGCGGGAGCGGGTTCTGCAGGACACGCTCATCACCGCCCAGCGGCTCAGCGAGGAGATCAAGGACGCTGCCCGCAAGGAGGCGGAGATCCGGGTGGCCGAGGCGGTCCACCAGGGAGACAAGATCATCGCGGACGCCCAGTCTCGCCTGCTCCAGGTGGTGAAGGACATCGCGGAGCTCAAGCGCCAGCGGGCGCAGCTGGAGTCGGAGCTGCGCAGCATCGTGGAGGGGCACCAGAAGCTGCTGGATGCCTTCGGCGCACAGGGCCAGGTGGAGGACCGGGTGTCCTTCATGGCCCCGCGGCGCTCCGGGAACCAGGAGGGATGACCGTCCCCTGGCCGCCGCGGCTGAAGGGGCTGCCCGGTGGCGTGGAGCTGCTGCTGTTCGCCCAGCCACGCGCCTCCCGGACGCGGGCGGTGGGCACGCACGGGGATGTACTGAAGCTGCAGGTGGCAGCGCCCCCGGTGGACGGCGGGGCCAACGCGGAGATCGTCGCCTTCCTCGCGCGGGCGCTGGGCGTGCGGAAGGACCAGGTGGAGCTGGCGGCGGGTGCCACCGGACGGCCGCAAGCGGGTGCGCGTGCTGGGCATGCCGCCGGCGCAGGCCGCCCGGGCGCTCCTGGGTAACGCCGGTTAGGAGTCCCAGCTCCATGCCACGCCTGTCCCTCCTGCCCCTCCTGGCCCTGCTGCTGGCGGCCCCCGCCGCCGGGGCGGCG
>VGRA01000426.1 GCA_016875515.1 Deltaproteobacteria bacterium
CGTCGAACGCCTCGGGCAGGGACTCCTCGGACGGCGGCAGCACCGGCCCGAGCGCCGCCAGCAGCGCCCCCAGATCCGCGCCTGCCAGCTCCGGCGGAAGCCCCTTGAGCGCCACCGTGGTGCCACCGAACGGCTCAAGTTCCACCCCCAGCCGCCCCAGCGCCCCGCGCCGCGCCACCAGCCGCCGGGCCAGCTCTGCCGGGAGTTCCACCGTGCCGGCGAAAAGGGACGGCGGTGCGCCGGACGCCTTGCCCCGGACCCGCGCCCGGAAGGCGCACAGCTGCAGCCGCTCCCGCGCCGCGTGCGGATCCACCACAACCAGCGTCCCCCCGCGCGCCTCGCAGACGTAGAAGCGGCGGCCCAGCAGCCCGAGGAAGCGCAGCCCGTCGAAGAAGCCGGGCGGCGGCGCCTCGTTCAGCGAGGGCCTCAGCTGCCCGAAGCCGGGCGCGTCCACCTGCCCGGCGGACGGCGGGAACGGCGAGGCGTCCTCCGCCCGGGGCCCGAGCGCCCCCTCGCGTGCCCGGCTCAGGAACCGCTCCACCGCGAGCGCGTAGTGCGCCCCGGCGGCGCCGTCCGGCACGGGCCCTCCACCTGCCTCCGCCGACCTCGCGCGCGCCGTCTCCAGCGCGGTCTGCACCGCGGAGAAGACCAGCTCCTGCACGCTGCGGGGGTCAGCGAAGCGGACCTCCAGCTTCTGCGGGTGGACGTTCACGTCCACGTCCCGCGGGTCCATCCGCAGGAACAGCACCGCCACCGGCTGGCGCCCGGGCGGGAGCGTGTCCTGGAACGCCCGCTGGATGGCGTGGTTGACGCCGCGGTCCCGGACGAAGCGGCCGTTGATGAAGGTGTACAGCCCCTTCTGCGTGGGGAAGGTGAACTCGGGGCGGGCCACGTGTCCGTGGACCCTCAGCCCCAGCCGCCGCTCCTCAAGCGGGAGCAGGTGCGGGTGCACCTCCTTGCCCAGCGCCGCGGCAATGCGCTCGCGGAGGTCCGGGCTGGCCGGGCTGGCGAGCAGCGTCTTGCCGTCTGCATCCACGAAGAAACCCACCTCCGGGTGGGCCAGCGCCACGCGGAGCAGCGCCTCCTCCGCGTGCCCTTGCTCGGTCCGCGCCTGCTTGAGGAACTTCCGGCGCGCCGGGGTGTTGAAGAACAGTTCGTCCACCGTGATGACGGTGCCCCCGACGGCGGCGGCCTCCTCCAGCACCGGCGCGCCGCCCCCCTCCAGGCGCAGGCAGCAGCCGGACGGGGCGCCTGGCTCGCTGGTCAGCAGCTCGAAGCGCGAAACGGACGCAATGGACGGCAACGCCTCGCCGCGGAAGCCCAGGGTCAGGATCCGGGACAGCCCCTCCAGGTCGCGCACCTTGCTCGTGGCGTGGCGCTGCACGGCCAGCGCGGCGTCCTCGGGCGACATCCCGTGGCCGTCGTCCGAGACGCGCACGCGCCCCACCCCTCCATCCTGGAGCACCACCCGGACGTTCCGCGCCCCGGCGTCCACCGCGTTCTCCACCAACTCCTTCAGGACAGAGGCTGGGCGCTCCACCACCTCGCCCGCGGCGATCTGGTTGACGAGATCATCGGGGAGCAGCGCGACGCGACCCATGGCGGCGGACCCTACCCCAGCCCCGTGGAACGCGGGGGCGCGGTGGGGTAAGGGATCCGTCCGTGGGCGTCCTAGGAAAAGACCCGTTCCGCCGCGGCCCCGCTGCGCACGCGCCGGAGACAGGACCGCGGGATGCCCGCGCGAAGGAGCCGTCCACCCAAGCGCCGGAGCCGGAGAAGGCGCGCAAGAACAGGCAATCCGGGCCGCAGCAGGGCGGCGCCGGCCCGGTGCCCAAGGCCCGCGGTGCCGGGGCCAAGACCCCCTCGTCCGCGCCTCGAAGCGGAGGCGCGGTTGCCAGGAAGACGAGAGCGCCGCCCCCCACCAGGACGGAGCCGCCCGGGGACGGCGAAGCGCCCATCCCCGCCGCCACGCCGCGCGGGGGGGCCGCCCAGGAGTCCACGCGGCCCGCGCTCCCGGCGAAGGGAGAGGCCGCGCCTTCGGGCACACCCGCTCCGGCCGCGGTGCCTGCCGGGGTCAAGGGCGAGACGGAGCCAGCCCCCTTCACGGAGCTCCCCGCCAAGGAAGCCGCCGGAGGCCCTCGCAACCAGCTCGTTGCTCGAGCGGTGGTTCCGGCGCCGCTGCATGTCCCCGGCGAGGAGTCTGCCGGTGGCCCGCCCGCCGGCACGCACGCCACGCAGGAGACGGGTGGCTCACCGCCGGACGTTGCACCGTCCCCGGAGCAGCCGGCGCAGGGCAAGCCCGTCCAGCCCACCGCAGCACCTGCAGTCGCCGCCGGGCTCATGCACCTGCTGCGCGCAGGGTTGGGACTGGAGGGCGCCGCCGGGGAGTCCCGGGGCCGTGACGAACAGCTCGCCCGGCAGCTCCGCCCGCTCGGGGACTTCCTCTATGACCACTACTGGCGCGTCCGGGTGGACGGCGCGGGGCAGGTGCCGGCGGGGCCGTGCCTGCTCATCGCCAACCACGGCGGGGTGCTGCCGGTGGACGGGCCGGTGCTGCATGCCGCGCTGCGGCGCGAGCGCCCCGAGCTCCCGGGCGCGCGCTGGCTGGTCGAGGACGCGGTCTACCACACGGCCTTCCTGGGCCCCCTGCTCCACCGGCTGGGGGCGCTGAGGGCCAGCCCCGGGAACGCCCTGCGCGTGCTGCGCGAGAGGCGCCCGCTGATCGTCTTCCCGGAGGGGAACCTCGGCACCAGCAAGCCCTGGTCCGAGCGCTACCAGCTTCAGCGGCTCGGCCGCGGCGGCTTCGTGAAGATCGCGCTGGAGGCGGGGGTACCCATCGTCCCCGTGGCCATCGTCGGCTCGGAGGAGACCTCGCCCCTGCTCGCCCGCGTCCCCGCACAGCCGCTCGGGCTGCCGTGGCTGGCGCTCGCGGGGCCCGTGCCGCTCCCGGCGCGTTGGTCCATCCGGCTCGGCACACCCATCACGCCGCCAGAGCTGGGCCCGGCGTCGGAGCCGCTCGCAGCGCGGGTGGAGCGCGGCGTGGAGCTCACCCGCGCGGCCATCCAGGGCATGTTGGACACGCTGGTGGCCGAGCGGCCGAACCCGTTTCGCTGATCAGCGCACCACCCAGCGGGGATCCCCCGCCGGCATCTTTTCAAGCTCCTGGCGGCTCGGCTCGTAGCCGGGGCGCCCGAGCAGGCCGCAGGTGTAGCGCTTGCCCGCCTCAACCCCCGGCTGGTCGTACGGGTCCACCCCATACAGCTGCCCCGCGAACGAGGTAGCCAGTTCCAGCAGCATGAGCAGCGCCCCCATGCCGTGCGCGTCCAGCGTGGGCAGCGTCAGCGTGACGGACGGGCGGCCGTTCTTCGCCAGCGCCGCCGCCGTGGCCTGCTGCTCCGCGGACAAGAGCCCGTGGAACGTGTGGCCCCCCAGGTACTTCACGTCCGGCTGCGCCGGGGTGTCCCGCGGGATCGCCAGATCCGCCCGCGGCCGCTCCACCCCCAGGAACACCGTGGCCTTGTCCTGCGGTCCT
>VGRA01000427.1 GCA_016875515.1 Deltaproteobacteria bacterium
GGGATAACCCTCCTCCCGGCATGGCCACTCCGCTCGTCCCGTTGAAGGTGGGCTCCCGCTCCTTCCCACACCCGTTCCTGCCCACCTGCCGGGCAGACCTGGAGGCGCGGGGGTGGGACGCCCTGGACATCGTGATCGTGTCCGGGGATGCCTACGTGGACCACCCGGCGTTCGGACCGGTCTTGATCGCCCGCTTCCTCGAGGGGCGAGGCTTCCGGGTTGGGATCCTCCCGCAGCCGGACTGGCGGTCTGCCGAGCCCTTCAAGGCGCTGGGCAAGCCGCGGCTCTTCTACGGCGTGGCGGCGGGCAACCTGGACTCCATGCTGAACCGGCTCACCGCCCAGAAGAAGAACCGGTCCGAGGACCAGTACAGCCCGGGCGGGCGCACCAACTGCCGGCCGGACCGTGCCTCCGTCGTCTACGCGCAGCGGTGCCGGGAGGCGTACCCGGACGTGCCCATCATCCTCGGCGGCATCGAGGCGTCCCTCCGGCGCATTGCCCACTACGACTACTGGAGCGACAAGGTGCGCCGCTCCGTCCTGGTGGACAGCAAGGCGGACCTGCTCATCTTCGGCATGGGGGAGCGGCCGGTGTGGGAGGTGGCGGACCGGCTGCGCAAGGGGGAGCCCCTCTCCTCCATCCGGGACGTGCGGGGCACGGCCTTCATGGTCCCCGGCGCCGAGCTGGCGAAGCTGGAGGCAGACCCTGCGCGCCGCGCGGCAGACGACAAGGTGGTGGTGCTGCCCTCCTACGAGGAGGCGGCGAAGGACAAGGTGGCCTTTGCCCGGATGAGCCGGGACTTCCAGATGGAGACCAACCCCGGCAACGGCCGTCCATTGGTCCAGCGGCACGGGGACCGCGGCGTCTTCTTCAACCGGCCGGCGCAGCCCCTGGAGGACGGCGCCGGGGGCGCCCAGGGCTCCGTGGCCATGGACGAGCTCTACGACTTGCCGTTCAACCGGGTGCCGCACCCCGTGTACCGGGAGCGGATCCCCGCCTATGACACGGTGAAGCACTCGGTGGTGCTGATGCGCGGCTGCTTCGGCGGCTGCACGTTCTGCTCCATCACCGAGCACGAGGGGCGCGTCATCCAGAGCCGCTCGAGCGAGAGCGTGCTGCGGGAGATCCGGGAGCTGCGGCGGCTGGGGGACTTCCGCGGGACGGTAACGGACCTCGGCGGCCCCACGGCCAACATGTACAAGATGAAGTGCCGCAGCCCGGAGATCGAGCAGAAGTGCCGCAAGCTCTCCTGCGTCCACCCCGGTGTCTGCGAGAACCTGGTGACGGACCACGGGCCGCTCATCGACCTCATGCGCGAGGTCCGGGAGGAGCCCGGGGTGAAGCACGTCTTCATCGCCTCCGGGGTCCGGTACGACCTGGCCGAGCGCTCACCCGAGTACGTGCAGGAACTGGCGAAGCACCACGTGGGCGGGCAGCTCTCCGTGGCCCCCGAGCACGTCAGCCCCCGCGTGCTGGAGAAGATGAAGAAGCCCGGGATCGAGAGCTACGAGCGCTTCCAGCACATGTTCGCGTGCGCCAGCGAGGACGCCGGCAAGGAGCAGTACGAGATCCCGTACTTCATCAGCGGCCACCCGGGCTCCACGCTGGAGGACATGGTGGAGCTGGCGCTGTGGCTGAAGAAGAACGGCAAGCGCCCGCGGCAGGTCCAGGACTTCATCCCCACGCCCATGTCGATGGCGGCGTGCATGTACTACTCGGGGATTGATCCCCTGAAGATGGAGCCGGTCTACGTGGCCACGGGGCTCCGGGAGAAGCGGCTGCAGAAGGCGCTGCTCCTGTACTGGAACCCGGAGCACTGGCCCCTGGCGCGCGAGGCGCTGCGGCAGGCGGGCAGGGCGGACCTGATCGGTCGCGGTCCGGATTGCCTCGTCCCGCCGGAGTCCGCCGCGGAACGTGCCCGGTCACACAGTGCCGGCCCACGTCCGTCACCGAGGGGCGAGCGGCGCCGCTGACGCAGGCAGCGCGTGGCCGGGCGGGCTATATGACGCGCCCCATGGACACCGCGACGATCAACGCCTCCGGGCGGGGCCTCTACTGCAACCGCACCCTCAACCTTCGCGGCATCAGGGCCGTGGGGTACGACATGGATTACACGCTCGTGCACTACCACGTGGAGACGTGGGAGCGCTGGGCGTACCAGGTGCTCAAGGCCCGTTTCGAGGCACTGGGCTGGCCGGTGAAGGACCTGGCGTTCGATCCGCGCGCGGTGATGCGGGGGCTGGTGATCGACACCGCCACCGGGAACCTCCTGAAGTGCAACCGGTTCGGCTTCGTGAAGAAGGCGCTGCACGGCACGCGCACGCTCAGCCACGAGGAGTTCCGCGAGCAGTACGCGCGCACCCTGGTGGACCTGGCCGAGCCGCGGTGGAGCTTCCTCAACACGCTGTTTTCCATCTCCGAGGGCTGCCTCTACGCGCAGTTGGTGGACCTGCTGGACCAGCGGAAGCTCCCCGGGGTGATGGGCTACGCGGAGCTCTACAAGAAAGTGCGCGAGTCCCTGGACGCGGCGCACGTGGAGGGCGACCTGAAGGCGGAGGTGATGCGGAACCCGGAGCGGTACGTCTTCAAGGACCCGGAGACGGCGCTCGCGCTGCTGGACCAGAAGCACGCCGGGAAGAAGCTGCTGCTCATCACCAACTCGGAGTGGGACTACACCCAATCCATGATGACCTGGTCGTTTGATCCGCACCTGCCGGCGGGGATGACCTGGCGCCAACTGTTCGACGTGGTGATCGTGGCGGCGCGGAAACCGGACTTCTTCACCTCCGACGCACCGTTCTTCGAGGTGGCCACGCCTGAGGGGCTCCTGCGGCCGGCCATGGGGCCGTTCCTGCCGGGGAGCGCCTATTTCGGCGGCAGCGCGCGGCGGCTGGAGCGCCAGCTGGGGCTGTCCGGGGACGAGATCCTCTATGCCGGAGATCACATGTTCGGCGACGTGCACTTCACCAAGAGCGTTCTGCGCTGGCGCACCGCGCTGATCCTCCGCGAACTGGAGGAGGAGCTGGTGGCCATGAACGCCTTCGGTCCCACCGAGGCCCGGCTGGAGGCGCTCATGCAGGAAAAGGAGCGGCTGGAGGACCGGCATTGCCAGCTTCGGCTGCTGCAGCAGCGGCGCCGGGAAGATTACGGACCGCGCGAGGGGGTGCAGGCCCAGGAGGTTTCCGCGGAGCTCCAGGAGATCCGCGCCCGGCTCACCGCCCTGGACGACGAGATTGCGCCGCTGGCCAAGGCCGCCTCCGAGCTGGCCAACCCCACGTGGGGGCTGCTCACGCGGGCGGGGAACGACAAGAGCCACCTGGCGCGTCAGGTGGAGCGGTACGCGGACATCTACACGTCACGCGTGTCCAACTTCCTCCACGCCACGCCGTACGCGTACCTGCGCAACCGCCGGGGCAGCATGCCGCACGATCCCGCAAGCCACTGACCCCACCACGGGCCGCCACAGAAGACCCACCCCCCACCGACACACCCGGTCGCAAGGTCTGATAATGCACGTTATGTAAACTA
>VGRA01000428.1 GCA_016875515.1 Deltaproteobacteria bacterium
CAGGCTCAGCGCGAAAACGTACACCGGCAGGCGCAGCGTCCCGAACCGTGGGCCCGGGGCGTTGGTCACGAGGCGCCCGAAGGCAAGCAGCGCGGCGCTGACGGACAACACCGCGGCCTTGGAGTCTTCGAAGACTGGAAAAGTGTCCAGCCGGAACCACATTGTCCCGACGACGACAACAGCGAGAGCGGCCCTTTCTCCTCTCAGATGCCAGCCTGTTTGTGCCTGCGCCAACTCCAAAACGGACTAGTGACAGCAGACGATGGCGAACGTCTTGTCGCAGTACTCGTAGAACATGGTGCATCGGGTTGCGCTGCACATGGCCAGGGGACCAAAGTTGTAGGGATCCGCGCTCGAGAAGCCGTCACAAGTGGGGGCGATACCGCTTTCCCCCATCCAAGACGCCACCCGGTCATATGCGTCGATGGGCAGCGACCCTGCCAGGCTTCTAGGGGACAGCGGCGGTGAGGCCTGAAGACTGCGCTGGAGGGCCTCTGCATCGCAAATGACAGCGGTGGGGTCGTTGCAGACGTCGGCGCAGGCGCGATCGACCGCCGCCAAGCCCGTTTCGTTCTGGTACTCCACGCGGCCCGAGGTGATGAATGAGGTGGTCAACCCACAAACACGCGACGGTCGCTGCGCTGGCACTCCGGGTGGACCTTGCAAGCCGGTTGCACCGGTTTGCCCATCCGGCACCACCGCCGTCGTGCCGTCCGCACAAGAGATGGTGGTGACACCTGCATCCGCGTCTTTCGAAACGGTACAACTCGTACCGTCCTGGCCGGCGTCCCCCATGGGACCAGGCGCCCCGGTGGCACCGTCCTTGCCCGCGGCCCCCGCCGTTCCGTTGCACACGACGTCGGAACTGGTGACTTCTCCATCCTCCAGGACTTTGTTGGCATTCGTGTCTGCGCCGATTCGAACTTCGACTCCCCCCATGGGACAGCGCGAGTCGTCGGCCGGGACCACGGCAGTCTCAACCATCTTTTCGACCTGTTCCTGGGTGACGGTGCCTGCGCAGGCGCCGAGCAGATGCGCAGCGGCGAGGAAGACGGTTGCCTTGAAAATTCCGGAGTTCGGTAGGATGGAAGGCGAAGAACGCATAGACATTGGGTTGCACCACGGCCG
This sequence comes from Deltaproteobacteria bacterium, assembly GCA_016875515.1. GTDB lineage: Bacteria > Myxococcota > Myxococcia > Myxococcales > Myxococcaceae > VGRA01. Next base: position 1,129 of record VGRA01000428.1, read on the forward strand.
TTTGAGGATGGGCAACCGCGTTCGGCATGCTTCGCGAACGGGTTAGAACCCCACCCGCCGCATGACGAAGCGGGGAAGCATCCGGATGATGGCCATCACCAGCGCCCAGGGCGCGGGGGTGTAGACCACCGGCGCGCCCCGCTTCATGGCGCGCAGCACGTCCACCGCCACCTGCTCCGGCTCGCCGGCGAAGGGCGGCGCCTTCAGCCCCGCGGTCATCCCGGTCTTCACGAAGCCGGGCTTCACGCACACCGTCACCAGCCCTGCTGCGCGGTAGCGGTGATCCAGCCCCTCACAATACGCGGTCAGGCCCGCCTTCGCCGCGCCGTACAGCACCACCGGCTTGCGCCCGCGCTCGCCGGCCACCGAGCTGAACACCACGAGCCGCCCGCCCCCGCGCGAGAGCAGCCGCGTCCGGACCGCCTCGCAGAAGAGCACCGTGTGCGCGAAGTCCACCGTCAGCAGCCGCTGCAAGAGCGCCGCGTCCGCCTCCAGCTGGTCCTGCGTGCCGAAGAGGGCCGCGGTCACGGCGACGGTGTCGAACCCGCCCAGCCCCGCGTCCGCGGCGTCCAACGCCGGGCCGAAGGAGGCGGGGGACTCCAGGTCACACGGGGCGGCGCCCACCTTCACGCTGGGCGAGCGGGCCTTCAGGTCCTCCACGCTCCGCGCCAGGTCCTCGGCGTTGCGCCCGAGCAGCCAGACGTCGTGACCGTCCGCTGCCAGCGCCCGCGAAAGCGCGCGCCCCATGCCCTTCGTCCCACCCAGCACCACTGCCTTCATGTCCCGTCCCCCAGCAGCCGCACGGACTGCGCAGACCGGATGCGCCGCTCCGGGTCCCACTTCCTTCTCACAGCGAGGAAGGCGTCCAGCCGCGGCTCCATCCGGCGGAAGTCCTCCGGCCGCGTGAACGCGTCCTTCGACAAGTAGATGCGCCCGCCCTCGGCGATGACGAACGCGTTGAGCGCGTCCACGATTCCCTGCGTCCGGTCCGTCAGCGCCATGTCCACGGCGATGGAGATGCCCTTCAGGGGGAAGCTGAGCAGCCCGGTCCCTTCCGGGCCGCAGTCCTTGATGACGCACAGGAAGGACGCGCCGCCCAGCGCGGTGAGCTTGTCCATGAAGCGCCGCGCCGCCCCGCGGCCTGCGGCGTCCGGCAGCACGCACTGGTACTGGGTGAAGCCGCGCCGCCCGTAGATGCGGTTCCAGTGGAGGATGCCGTCCAGCGGGTAGAAGAAGGCGTCCGGCGTCATCAACCCCGCCCGTCGCCGCTGCCAGTGCTTCCAGTAGTAGAGGAAGTTGAACGCGCGGATGGACAGCGGGTTGAGCGCCCAGGACGGGAAGAGGAACGGGATGGCCAGCTTGGGCCCGGTGCGCGGCGGCTCCGGCGGCGCCTCGTGGGCTTCTGCCCAGCGCCCCTTGATGAGGATGCCGCGCCCCAGGTTCTTCCCGCGGGACAGGCAGTCGATCCAGCCCACGGTCATGGGCCAGTCGGCCGCGGCGGCCTTCAGCGCGTCCACGTAGGCGTCCACGTCCGGCACCCGCTCGCTCTCGTAGACGATCCACGGGCTGGGCACGCGCGCCAGCTGGAACTCCACCTCCAGCACGTGGCCGGTGAGCCCCATGCCGCCGAGGGTGGCACGGAACAGCTCCGGCTCCACCGTGGGCGAGCACTCCACGATCTGCCCGTCCGCCACGCGCAGCTTCAAGGCACGGACGTGCTCGCCGAAGCAGCCGTCCCGGTGGTGGTTCTTTCCGTGGACGTCGGACGCCACCGCCCCGCCCAGCGTGACGAAGCTGGTGCCGGGCGTGACGGGGGAGAAGAAGCCGCGGTGGAGGAACAGCCGGTTGAGGCTGTTCAGCGAGAAGCCCGCCTCCGCCCGCAGCACGCCCGTCTCCGGGTTGAACGCCAACACCCGGTCCGCGAGCACCGAGCCCGCCACGTCCAGCGTCCCCGGCGGCGGGAGGGACGAGTCCCCGTAGCTTCGGCCCAGCCCCCGCGTCAGCACGGCACCGCGGGTGAGGGCGGCGAGGTCCTCGGAGCGGCACTCCACGCCGGGCCGCTCGAGGAGGCCCCAGCCGGCGAGGGTGGGTGGCGTTGGACGGGACATGGCGTCAGGCGGCTCGCTCCCACGTTTCGTACGGCGTTTCAAGGGTCGGGACTCGCCGCGTCCGGCGCGCCCACCTGCCCGCGAACCTCCCGCCACCAGGGATCCCAGCGCGGCGGGGACGAGGGCTCCACCGCCATCCCCAGCCGGGGCGTCAGCAGCGGCGCGCGGCCGGGCGCGGCGAGCCGTGAGAGCGTCTCGAGGGGCTCGTCCCGCGCGTGGAGGGTTAGGTTGAACGTGCCCCAGTGTATGGGGAGCAGCGGCCCGCCCCCCAGCATCTCA
>VGRA01000429.1 GCA_016875515.1 Deltaproteobacteria bacterium
AGGGCTCCGGGCTCATCTTCCTGAAGCAGAGCGCATTCGGCAGCACGCGGGGGCGGCAGATCACCGAGGACCCCTTCCCCGCGCTGGTGGCCATGGCGCGCAAGTCCGAGCGGCCGGTGTACCTGGTCCCGGAGCTGTTCGTCTGGGAGAAGGTGCCGCAGCCGCTGCAGCCCACCTGGGTGGACTACGTCTTCGGGAGCCCGGAGGCTCCCGGGTTCCTGCACACGCTGGTGGCGTTCTTCCGCAACTACCACCGGGCGCAATTCCGCGTGGGGCGCGCGGTGGACCTGCAGGCGTTCATCCGGGAGAACCCCGAGGACAGCGACGCGGTGCTCGGACGCAAAGTGCGGTCGGTTCTGTACCACCACCTGGCGCGGGAGACGCGGGCAGTGTTCGGCCCGCCGGTGAAGACGCCGGACCGGCTGGTGGAGGAGACGCTGCGGGATCCCGAGTTGCTGGACACCCTGGCCGAGGTTGCCGGGCAGACGGGGAAGAGGCCCGCATCGCTGCAGCGCGAGGCGGAGAGGAACCTGTGGGAGATCGCCGCGCGGCCCTCGCCGACCTTGGTGGGCGTGATCTCCCTGGTGCTGGACCGCGTGTTCAACCGCATCTACGACGGGATTGAGGTGGACGAGGCGGGGCTGGACCGGACCATGAAGGCGGCGTCCGACGCGCCGCTCATCCTCTGTCCCAGCCACAAGAGCCACGTCGACTACCTGGTGCTCAGCTACGCGCTGTTCAAGCGCGGCTACAGCGTGCCGCTGGTGGCGGCCGGGGCGAACCTGTCCTTCTTCCCTGCGGGGCCGCTGTTGCGCCGGGCGGGGGCGTTCTTCCTCCGGCGCAGTTTCAAGGGGGACAAGGTCTACGGGGCCGCCTTCCGCGCGTACGTGAAGAAGCTGATCCACGACGGCATCCACCAGGAGTTCTTCCCGGAGGGTGGCCGATCACGGACGGGCAAGCTGCTGCAGCCGCGGCTGGGGATGTTCACCTGGCAGGTGGACGCGGTGCTGGGCGGGGCGCGGGAGGACGTCCACTTCGTCCCGGTGTCCATTGACTACGAGAAGGTGGTGGAGTCCCGCAGCTTCTCTCGGGAGCTGGCGGGAGGGGAGAAGAAGAAGGAGGACATCAAGGCGCTGCTGAGCGCGCCCAAGGTGCTGGCCTACAACTACGGCCAAATCCACGTCTCGTTCGATGCCCCCGTCTCGCTGGTCGCCTTCATGCGCGCGCGCGGGCTGGATCCCACCCAGCCGCTCACCGAGGCGCAGCGCAAGGGGCTGGTGCGCGCGGTGGCCAACCGCGTCATGTACGGCATCAGCCGCGTGTCCACCGTGACGCCGCACGCGCTCGCGGCCGCCGCGCTGCTCGGCCACCGGCGGCGGGGCGTGACGGTGCGGGAGCTGACAGACCGGGTGGTGCTGCTGCGGCGCGTGGCGGAGTACGAGGGCGTGCCGCTGTCCCGCTCCCTGGACGGGGGCCCGTCCGATCCCACGGTCATCGGCCCCCTGCAGGACGCGCTGCGCGTATTCGGCAAGGACGGGCTGGTGACCATCCGCGAGGCGAAGGACGAGGTCATCTACCAGCCGGTGGACGAGCGGAGGGCCGAGCTGTCCTTCTACAAGAACACGCTGATGAACCTGGTGGCGGGGCGCGCGCTGGCGGCTGCCGCGGTCGTGTCCGGCCCCCCGGGAGACCGGCTGGACGGGGTGCGCGGCCGGGCGCTCGTGCTGTCCCGCCTCTTCAAGCTGGAGTTCACCTACCGCGTGGGGGCCACGTTCGAGGCCATCTTCGCCGGCACGGTGGACACGCTGGTGGAGGTGGGCGTCCTCCGGGCGGTGGAGGACCGGCTGGAGGTGGCGCCGGAGCCCCACGCGGCCCGCGAGTTGGAGTTCTACTCGGACCTGCTGCTCGACCTGGTGGAGGGCTACCTGGTGGCGGCGCTCACCCGTGGCGCGCGGCGTGGCGTCTGACCGAAAGGGCTTCGTGAAGGCCGCGCTGGAGACGGGCAAGGTGGAGTTCCTCGCCGGGCGGCTCACCTGCGCGGAGAGCCTGAGCCGGACCACGCTGGAGAACGCGCTCGCGTGGCTGCTGGAGCAGGGCTACCTGGCGGAGGACGGAGAGGAGCTCAAGCCGGGCGCACGGGCCGGGACGGCGGAGGACAGGGCCCAGTTCGTCCAGCAGCTGCGCGGCTTCGCGCGGAGGGCCTGAGCCCTACGGCGCGGGCCGGGGCGCGAGCAGCGCCTCGGTGTGACGGCGGAGGAAGCCGAGCGAGCGCTCCCCGGTGGCGGCGGTCCGGACCATGCCGGAGGCGTCCACCCAGGCGACGGACGGCACCGCGCCCACCCCGAGCGGCCCCAGGGTCTCCTCGCGGGTGACGGCCAGGGGCAATCCCAGCCCCATCTTCCGCGCCCCCTCCCGCACCAGGGCCTCGTCCGGCTCGAGCGACAGGGCGAGGAACCCCACTCCGGCCGGGGCGTACTCACGCCGGAGCGCCTCCAGGTGGGGGGCTTCCCGCTGGCACACGTGGCACCCGGGAACCCACAGGGCGATCACCCAGGGGCGGCCGTGCAGGTCCCTCGCGCGGAGGGTGCCGCCGTCCAGCAGGTGCCACTCGGTGGACGCCGGAAGGGGCAGGTCCGGGTGATCTGCCCACTCGCAACCAGCGAGGCACGCCACGAGCGCGCAGACAACAGGCGTGGGGCGCAGCCGGATCACGGAGGAAGTATATGGGCAGCATGGACCTGTTGCCCGAGCCCCTCCCCTTCCCTCGCCCGGTGGCTCCGCGGCTGGTGGCGGCCATGGCGGGGGCGGCGCTGCTGGTAACCTTCGTCACCGTGGGCGCCGCGGTCCAGGTGCTGAACGTGGGCTTTGGCCTCTGGTTCACGGAGGTGTTCCTCTTCCTGGGCATCCCGTGGGTGCTGCTGCGGCTGTCCGGGCGGCGTCCCGGGGAGGCCACAGGGCTGCGAGCGCTGGCATGGGGGCCTGCGCTGGTAGGGCTCCTGGCCGGCGGAGTGAACTTCTTCGCCGCGGTGGTGCCGCTGCAATTCCTTTCAACGTCACTGGCGCCGGAGTCCTTGCGGCTGGTGTTCGACCATGCCCGGGTGTTCGAGCAGCTGGAGGCGTGGGAGCTGGCGGCGGTTTTGACGGGGGTGACCCTGGCGGCGCCGGTGTGCGAGGAGTTCTTCTTCCGCGGGGTGCTGCAGCCGGGGCTGTTCGACGCGGCCGGGGCGCGGGGGCCCCTGCGGCCGCTGCTGCTCACGGCCTTCCTCTTCAGCCTCTTCCACCTCGACCCGGTGGGGTTCCTGGCGCGGTGGGAGCTGGGGCTGCTGTTCGGCTGGCTGGCGTGGCGCTCGGGGAGCCTGTGGCCGGGGATCCTGGCGCACGCGGCGAACAACGGTGTGTCCAGCGCGCTGTTCCTGCTGGGGCGCGGCCGCGAGGAGGAGAGCCTGCAGCTTCCACAGGTGCTGGGCATGGCGGCGGTGGGAGGGCTGCTGTTCGCGGGGCTGCTGCGTTG
>VGRA01000430.1 GCA_016875515.1 Deltaproteobacteria bacterium
GGGCTGGGGTGGGCGGGGGCGGGGGGGGGGGGGGCGCCGCGATCTCGGGGCTGGTCACCTGGGCAGCGGTGAGGGGTGTCCCGCACGGGCCCGCGGCGCTGGTGGCCTCGGGGCTGCTCTTCTCTGCCTGCTACGCGGCGGGCCTGCGCCTGCAGGGCGTGCGGCCGCTCGCGCTGCTGCGGGGACGGCCCGCCGGGCCAATGGCCCGCTGAGCCCGGGCGGTGGACCTTGGAAGGGGGGAAAAGGCCATGAACGGGATGCGGTTCTACAGGTAAGGGCGGGCCTTGAAGCAGCTGGGCGTCCCCGTGCCGCCGGAGTTGGCCCGGCGCGGCGCCACGTTGCTGTGTGGCTGCTGGAGCCCCGTGGAGGCGGACCTGGGCGAGGGGATCTCGCTGGGCTATGGCGGGCTCGGGGTGGTGAGCCACAAGGACGTGCGCGCTGGGCGCCACTGCCTGCTGTCCCAGCAGGTGACGCTGGGAGGGCGCTCCGGAAAGGCCGGCATCCCGGCGCGGCTGCTGCGGGCGGATCCGGCCCCCGAGCCCAGCTGGCGCCGGGAGATGGGGACGGCACCTTGAACGTTCTGCTCGTCGGGGACGTCCCGCCGCTTCCCGGTGGAATTGCCGTCCACGTCCAGCAGTGGGCGCGCGTGCTGGCGGGGCGCGGGGCGCGGGTGCAGGTGAACGACACGGGGAAGGGCCGCCACCGGGGACCCGCGCTGCGCCCGCTCGGCGGCGTGGCGGGCCTCGGACGGGAGGTCCGCGCCGCGCTCGGGAGTGACGCGCTCGTCCACCTCCACGTCAGCGGCAACAACGCGAAGGCGTGGGCGTTGGCGGCCGCGTTCGTCGCTCCCCACGTCCACGGCGAGCGGCGCCTGTTGACCGTCCACTCCGGCCTGGCCCCGGCCTTCCTCGCCCAGCGCCTCTCCCATCTCCTGCTCGCACGCGCCGCGCTCCGGGGCTGCGCCGCCGTGGTGGCGGTCACTGGCCTGGTGCAGGAGGCGCTCGCGGCGCTGGGCCCGGGGCCTGGGCAACTCCAGTGCATTCCGGCGTTCGTCGGGCTCGGCGAGGCGCCTGCGCCGCTGCCCCCTTCCGCGAGGGCATGGCGCGACCGGTTCCATCCGCTCGTGTGCTGGGCCAGTCATCCCGCTCCCGTCTATGGGCTCCGGCACGCATTGGACGCCCTTGCGAGCCTGTCGCGCGTACATCCCGGCCTCGGCGCCGTGGTGTACGGACCCGGGACGGTGGCGGAGGCTTTCAAGGAGGAAATGGAGCGCCGCGGCCCAGCGGGGCGCGTGCTCGGCCTGGGGCCTGTCCGCCACGCGGAGCCCTGGCGGTGATGGGCGCTGCGGACCTCTTCTGGCGCCCCACGCTGGCAGGCGGGGAAGCCCTCTCCTTGCGCGAGGCGGTGGCGCTGGGCATCCGCCTGGTCGCGGACTGGGTGGACCTTGAGCTGCTCGCCGCGGTGGCGCGCCGCTTCGCCCACTGCAGCCCGGTGGTGCCGGGCAAGGTGTCCCCGGGCGTGGACGCGTCTGCGCTCGCCGCGCTGGAGAATGTCCACCTGCTGGTGCGGAAGGCCTTCGCGGAGCTCCCGGGCTATTGCCGCGGCTTCGACGTGGCGCTCCTCCCGTTCCGGGTGAACGAGCTGACCGTGCACGCCAACCCGCTCAAGGGCCGCGAGTACCTGGCAGCGGGGCTGCCGGTGGTCTCCACGGATTTCCCCGAGGTGCGCGAACTGGGGCCCTGCCGGATCGGCACGGACACGCGCGGGTACCTGGAACAGGTCGCCGAAGCGCGCGCAGGACCGCGGGGCTCGCTGCCCGAGCGCGCGGAGCGGGTCCGCTCCGAGTCCTGGGAGGCGCGCGTGGAGGAGATCCGGCGCGCGGTGGCCGAGCGGACCCTCAGCCTCCGCTCCTGAGTCCGCGCGCGCAGAGTTCGACGGTGGCTGCTCGCCGGGATACGCCCCGGAATGCCTGAGCCGATATCCGCTGGGGAAGGGCGCGCACGGCTGCGCGCCAGGCCTCCCACGCCCGTGCCAGCTCCGGCTGGCGCACGCGGAGCAGCGGGCCCACCTCGTCCGCCGGCGCCGCCAGGGATACCCCCGCGCGCTCTGCGAGCGCCCGGCGGAGCCGCTCCTCAGTGGCGCGGACCAGTTCCGATTCCACCCGGCTGACCCGGAGCAGCCGCCCGAACGACTCGGCGTAGGCCATCGCGGTGGGCGGAGAGGCCACCTCCGCGGACCGGGGTGGGCCGAGCGGCGTTCCGCGCGTCAGCGCCAGGAGCAGCGCACACAGCACCGCCTGGACGGCGAACACGAAGGGAGCAAGCGACAGGGGCGCGGGTGCGGGAGGGGCGTGGTGGTACTCGTCGAATGCCACCGGCCCGTCGGCGGTGACGCGCGCCCAGAAGGCCGGGGCGTCTGCCAGCTCCACCCGGCGGTTCTCGGCCAGGTCGGCGTTGGCTGCCACCAGCACATCTCCCTTGCCCTCGGGACGCCACAGGAGGACCGGCGTCTCCGCCACGCTCGCAACCGTCAGGAAGTGTGGATCCGAGCTGGAGAGTCCCCGGCGGGCAGACACCCGGAAGCTGCCGAGCCCGGCCAGCAGGCCGCGGGCACCGGTGACCCGCGCGGTGGCGCCCCCGGGATCATGGGCCTCGGGAGACGCGGCCAGATGCGCCCCGTCTGCCACCTCCAGCCACCCGTCCAGCTCCGGCTGGGGACGGCGTCCGCGCATGTAGATGAGCCGCCCTCCGCTGCTCACGAACGCCCGGAGGCCAGCGACCTCCGCGGCCTCCACCGGCCGGGACGACGGGGCGGCGAGCACCAGCGTCCGCACGTCCGGCGGGACGGACGTGAGGGGGCCATCCAGCGTCCGCACGGTGTGCCCGCCCTCGCGGAGCCAGGTGAATAGTGCCGCCAGGCCACCGCCCCCTTCTGATCTTACGGAGGCGAGCTCCGGCCGCACCTCGGCAGCGGTCCGGGTGGTCAGCGCGAGCGCGGCCGCCAGTGACAGCAGCGCGGCATAGAGCAAGCCCATGCGGAGGCTCATCTGCGCTCCTCCCGGGGGAGGCGGTCACAGGAGGCCTCCACGGTCTCGAGGTACGCCGCTGCGTCCTCCGGGGTGACGGTGTCCAGCGAGTAGTAGCGCCGGTCAAAGCCGCGCAGCAGCGCCCCGGCCTCTGCGGCTCCGGGCCGCCCCTGCAGCGCCTCGGCGAGCTCCCGGTTGGTCAACCCCCGTCCCGTGGGCATCCAGCCCGCCCGGCCGAGCGCGGCGAGCAGGCCCAGCAATGCCTCCCGGAGGGCGGCGCGAGGCGACGCGGGGAGCTGGGCCCGCGCGGCGAGGAGGTGGTCGACGGCCGCTTCCCGCCGTGAGATCCCGGCCTGCACGTTCACCGCCGCCGTCGAGCGCCCGGCGTGCCGCCTGCGCCACGCCTGCCAGAGCACCGTCCCGGCCAAGGTGCCGGAGAGCCCCAGCACCAGCCACCGCACGCCGGAGGCGAACGAGCGC
>VGRA01000431.1 GCA_016875515.1 Deltaproteobacteria bacterium
TCCAGCGCCCCGGCCGCATGACCGTGCTCGATGAGGGCCGCCTGCTGCTCGGGGTTGAGCCCGGCCCAGCGCCGCCCTGCCCGCAGCGCGCGGGAGAAGTCATAGCCCTCGCCCCAGGCCTGCGCGGCGCACGCGAGAGAGAGGTACGCCCGCCCGCCGTGCTGGTATTGCCAGCAGTGGACCAGCTCGTGGACAAGCAGCGGCTCGGGAAGGGGCTGGCCCGATGGCGGCGCGTGGCGGCGAAGCACGCGCACCGTGTTGCCCACCACGAACGCGGCAACGCCGGGCGGGAGGGAGAAGAGCCCGCCCACGCCCTGCACCACCCGGATGGAATGAAGCTGCAGCGCGCCCCGGAACACACGCCGCGCCACGTCTACCTCCGCCGGCAGGAGGGGCCGGGGCGCGGCATCCACGCCCAGCCGCATCTGCGCTGCGCCGATGAACACCCCGCCCGCGTACAGCAGCGCGTCCAGCGGCGTCGCCATGGGCGGCGGTGGTCCCTAGCGGGCCGCCTTGGGGCGCAGGACGTAGACGGTGTTGCCCCCCACGTCGAAGGCCTTCTTGGCCGGGTTGTACGTCCCGCCCTCGAGCCAGCTCGCGCCCTCCACCTCGTATGCCCCGTCCATGTGCGCCCCCACCGACTTGAAGGGGCTCACCGAGGTGACGATCTCCACGTGCGCCGTGGCGTCACCGCTGGACGGGTAGTCGCGGATGAGCACGTCCCCCACCTGCATCTTGGCCGGGTCCGTAATGCGTTCGAAGAGGTTGTGGTAGGTGGGCCACTTCTCCGCCGGCGCGTAGTGGAACGAGCCATCCCGCATCTTGTTGAGCGGCGCCTGGACCCCGGCCTGCGTGAGCGCGTCCCCCACGAACTGGTTGCACTTCCAGTGGTTCTTCAGCCACGTCAACACCGTGGTGCCCGGCTTGCGGTTGGCCGTCAGCTGTGGGTTGGGGCTCACCGGGGCCTGGTCCTTGGCGTAGGTCGGGCCGTGCTTCGCCGCGCGGTCCATCCCCGCCGCCACCACCTTGTCCGCGAACTTGCCGCGCGCCGGGAGCACCGCCCCCACGAACGCGTCGTACACGGCGCCCGCCTTGCCGGCCTGCGCAAAGCTGTTGCCGGAGCCATTGCGGTCAAAGGCGTCCACCGTCTTGAACGCCGCGGCGAGCTCCGCCGGCGAGTTCAGCACGCCGTCCTTGTTCAGGTCCGCCTTCGTGATGTCCGACAGGGGCACGCCTGCCGCCTCCAGCTTCTCCGCCAGCTTGGTGTCCCGCAGGTTCACGCCCCCGGCGAGGGCGCGGTTGAACTGGTTCTTGTCAATGGTCGTGGGCATGGCGTGGGGCTCCGGTCCGGGAGGCGGGTGTCAGCTCAGCGGGCAACCTTGGGGCGCAGCACGTAGACGGTGTTGCCGCCCACGTCGAAAGCGCGGGCGGACGGGTTGTAGGTGCCGCCCGAGGTCCAGTTCTCACCCTGCTGCTCGTAGGCGGCGTCCATGTGCGCGCCGGTGGTCTTGAACGGCTGCAGCGAGGTGACGACCTCGATGTGCGCCGTCGCGTCCCCCGAGCCCGGGTAGTCCCTCACCACGATGTCCCCCACCTGCATCTTCGCCGGATCGGTGACGCGGTCGAACAGGTTGGTGAACGTGGGCCACTTCTCTGCCGGGGCGTAGTGGTACGAGCCGTCCCGCATCTTGTACAGCGGCGTCTGCACGCCCGCCTGCGTGAGCGCGTCCCCCACGAACTGGTTGCACTTCCAGTGGTCCTTCAGCCAGTTGAGCGGCGTCACCCCCGGCTGGCGGTTGGAGGTGAGCATCGGGTGCGGGCTTACCGGCACGTTCGGCTTGCCGTAGCTGGGGCCGTGCCTGGCGGCACGGTCCAGCGCCGCGGAGACAATCTGGTCCGCGAAGCGCCCCCGCGAGGGCTCGCCCGGCATCACCGAGCCCACGAAGGCGTCGTACACCGCGCCGGCCTGCCCCGCCCGCTCGAAGCTGTCGCCGCTGCCGTTGCTGTCGAAGCCGTCCACCAACTGGAAGGCGCGGGCGAGCTCCGCGGAGCCCTTGAGGACGCCGTCGCCGTTCAGGTCCGCGCTGCGGACCTTCTCCATGGACAGCCCCGCGCGGTCCACCTTCTCCACGAGCTTGCCATCCCGCAGGTTCACGCCACCAGCGAGCGACCTGCTGAACGAATTGCGATCCACCTTGGACATGGCGCTCTCCGGGGGGACAAAAGAAACCAGCTCTAGAGTGTGGGCGAGCCCGACCGGAAGATCCAGCCCGCCCGCCCCCCTTCCGTCACCCCGTGGAGACGCGCCCGCCCGGCCTCAGCGCAGCGCTGCGCGCACCTGGGCGGCAATGCCGTCCGCGTCCAGCTGGTGCTTGCGGAGCAGCTCCTCCGGCGCGCCGCTCTCGCCGAAGACGTCCTTCAGACCCACCCGGACCAGCTTGCGGCCCACGCCCGCCTCGGCCATGGCCTCGGCCACCACGGAGCCCAGGCCGCCAATGATGGAGTGGTCCTCCGCCGTCACCACCAGCCGCGCGGAGGCGGCCAGCTGCGCCGCCCCGGCCGCGTCGAAGGGCTTGAGGCAGGGCACGTTCACCACCCCCACCTCCAGCCCGTCCTTCGCCAGCAGATCCGCGGCGCCGAGCGCGTAGCCCACCTCCCCGCCCGTGGCGAACAGCAGGACGTCCTTGCCGCCCGGCCGCAGCACGTCCAGGGCGCCGAGCTTGAACTGGTAGCCCTCGCCGTGCACGCGCGGCAGCTTCTGGCGCGTGGTGCGCAGGAACGCCGGCCCCACGTGGCGGCAGAGGAAGTCCACCATCTGCTCGCACTCCACGTCGTCCGCCGGCTGCAGCACCGCCATGCCCGGCAGCGCCCGCATGAGCGCAACGTCCTCCAACCCCTGCTGGCTGTAGCCGTCGTCCCCAATGGCAATGCCTGCGTGGCTCCCCACGATGCGCACGTTGGCGCCGCTGTAGGCCACGCTGATGCGGATCTGGTCGTACCGGCCGGTCACGAAGCAGGCGAAGGAGCAGATGAACGGCACCCTCCCGCACAGGGCCAACCCCGCCCCGGTGCCCACCATGTTCGCCTCCGCAATGCCCATCTCGAAGAAGCGGTCCGGGAACCGCTTGGCGAAGGCCTCGGACTTGGTGCTCTTGGCAAGGTCGGCGTCCAGCGCCACCACCTCCGGGTACTTCTCCCCGGCCTTCACCAACGCCTCACCGAATGCGTCCCGCGTTGCCCTGGACATGATCAGTTCCCCTCCTGCTGGCGCACCGCGAGCGCGCGGAGTTCCGCCACCGCCTTGGCCGCCTGCTCCCGGTTGGGCGTGGCCCCGTGCCAGGAGATCTGGTGCTCCATGAAGCTCACCCCGTGGCCCTTGACGGTGTTGGCGATGATCAGCGTGGGCTTGCCCTTCACGGACCGCGCCGCGTCCAGCGCCCCGAGGATGGCCTTCATGTCGTGGCCGTTGATGGACACCACGTGCCAGTTGAAGGCGCGCCA
>VGRA01000432.1 GCA_016875515.1 Deltaproteobacteria bacterium
GACGGTCACCCGAACCCCAACGCGTAGCTCTGCCGCCCCTCGGCGCGGAACTGCGGGCCGGTGCGGCGAATCTCTGTTTCTCCCAGCGCGAGTGCCGCGGTGCTGGTGTGCACCGAGTAGCTCCCCAGCACCAGTTCATGCGGGTGCAGCGGCGCAGACCCGAGCACGAACCGGGTCTCTCCCGACGAGGCGAAGGCAATCGGCCCCTCGCTGCGCTCGAAGACGGCGACCTCCCGGGGGCCGATGGGCGCAGGCGCCTCCAGCGCGCCGTCCAGCACCGCCGCCCACGCCACGCCGTGACCGGCGGGCGGGGTGAAGGTCCACCGCTCGCCGTCCCGCAGCGTCAGCGCGAGATAGGTCATGGACGGCGCAGGGAGGGGGCTCTCGAGCCCGCCGTACGCGCCGAGCACGGCGCGCACCGGCCCGCTGCCCGGCACCTGCTCGGGCAGCAGGTAGTGGCTCGCGGTGGGCACGTTCTCGAGCGGGGGCGGCAGCGCCACCCACAACTGGAACCCCTTCACGTGGTCTGCCCCGACGGTACCCGTGTGCCAGACGCCACCGCCTGCCTGCATCCACTCCACGCCGCCCGCGGGCAGCATCCCGGCCCGCCCCGTCGCCTCGGCGAATTGCACCGCGCCGTCGAACACCACCGTCACAATCGCGATCCCCGAGTGCAGGTGCCAGCCGAACTCGAGCGGGGGCGCGTGGCCGACGCGGAAGTCGAACAGGTCCAGGAACACGAACGGATTGAGGAGCTGCCTCAGGTCAGGCGGGCTCACCAGCCGCGTGAGGGGACCGCCCGCGTGGCCGCGCGTTCGTTGGACGATGTTGCGGCTCATGTTCCACCGTCCCGGGCCGGGGCGTGCGCCGGCAACAGCAGCTCCAGGTCCGCCTCGTCCACGTCCTCGAGCAGCTCCAGCAATTGCAGCAGCTCCAGCTCCTCTGCTGTCGGGCCCTCGGTTCCCTTGCGCGGCTGTGCGAGCAGCACGCCCGGGACGACCACCAGCATCAGAAGGAGGGGCCTCACGGCGCGGGCAGCTCCGTCGACCCTGCGTCCTGCAACGAAGCCCCGAGCCTCTTCTTTCGCAGCCGCTCCCGCATGACCTGCCGCTGCTCGGGGGAGAGCTCGCGCCAGCGCCGCAGGTTCTCCTTCAGCTGCGCGCGCCGCTCCGGGTGGGCCTGCAGGTACGCGCGCAGCCGCCGCCGCGCCTCGGCCCGGCCCTCGCCGTGCTCCCGCACCTGCGCGCGAAGCAGCCGCCGCTCCTTCGGGGGCAATGCCTTCCACGCCTGCAGCGTCTCGCGCAGCTCGGCCCGCTCCTCCGGCGAGAGAGACCGCCAGCGCTCCAGGTTGGCGCGCGCCCGTGCCTGCTCTTCAGGGGGGAGCGCCCTCAGCGCCCGCATCCGCTCGAGAAGCTGCGCGCGCTTTTCCGGCGGCAGCCGCTCGAACTGCTCCCGCGAGGTGGTCTGGGCCGACACCGCCCCGCCGCTCAGACACATCCCCAGCAGCACGCCCCGCACCCAGCGCCCGTTCATGGCCTGCCCTCCTGCTCGAGCTCGTCCAGGGCCGAGATGACCTCCAGGTCCTCCGGCGTCTCCAGCGCCCCGAGCCGCAGCTCGTCCAGTTCGTCCATCACCAGCGCCGCCTCCAGCACCGCGGGCTCCTCGGTGGCCTCGGCGGCCCAGGCCGGCAGCGGGGCATCCAGCGAGGGGGAGGGTGGAGAGGCGGGGCTCCACGCAAGCCACGCCAGCGCAGCGAGCCCTGCCAGCGCCGGGGCGAGCATCCACGGCTGAAGCCGCCCGCGGAGCCACGCCCAGAGGCCGGTGCCCGGCGAGCCGTTCGCCCCGGCCACCTCTGCCAGCACGCGCGCGCGCAGCCCTGGGGAGGGCAGCGGCAGCGGCGCGGAGGCCAGCGCCGCCACCTGCTCCCGGAGCCGGACGAGCCCCGCGTGCTGCGCCGTGCAGAGGACGCAGCCGGGCAGGTGCGCGGCGAGCGCCTCCGCCCGCTCCCGGGGCAACTCCCCGTCCAGGTACGCCACCCCGTCCTCTTCAAAGCCGCAGCTCATGCCGCCCTCCCATGGGTCTCGACTCGCCCCGCCAGCGCCACGGTGGCGCGGTGCACCAGGCTCTTCACCGCGGACTCGGACGTCTCCAGCGCTTCTGCAACCTCTCGGTACGACAGCCCCTCGAACCGGGACAGGGTGAAGGCAGCCCGCTCCCGCTCCGGCAGCGCGGCCAGACCGGCGGACAGGACGCCCGCCAGCTCCCGCCCCTCCGCCACTGCGTGCGGGGAGTGCGACGGGTCCGCGGGCACGTGCGCGAGCGGCTCGCTCCCCACCGAGGAGGCCCGCGCCGCCAGTCCCCGCCGGGCATTGAGGCAGTGGTGGGTGGCCACCCGGTAGAGCCACGTCTTGAAGCGGGCGGTGGGCTGGTAGCGGGGGGCGGCGCGGAAGAGGCTCACGAAGATGTCCTGCGCCAGCTCCTCGCCCCGCGCGGCGTCCCCCACGAAGCGGGTGGCGAAGCGGACGACGGAGGCCTGGTGCCGGTCGAACAGCTCGGCGAACGCGCGGGTGTCTCCCCGGGCCACCCGGGCCATGCGCGCGCAGTCCTCGTCCGGCGGGGCATTCATGGCGTTGCCGGGCACATTCAACACCGGGGCGCGCGGAAAGTTGCGGCCGGAGGGGGCTAGAGTGCGCCGCGCCATGGAGCGGGAGGCCGTTAGCACGGGGCAGGAGGCGGCGCAGGCCGGCGCAGGTGGTCCCGTACCGTCCCCGGAGCAGCTCGGCCGAGACGTGCGCGAGGCCCTCTCCCGCTGCGCGGAGGACCCGGACGAGGCCGGGCGGCTCAACGCGTTGATGCCACAGCTGGGGCCCCTGCTTGGCGCAAGCGCCGCGGCGGGGCTGCTGCAGGAGGTGCTCGCCCAGCGGGGCCTGCCGGGGGCCGCGGACCGGCAGGGGCGCAGCTGCCGGTCCGCGGCGGTGGAGGCGCTGCTCTTCCTGGGCCATCCCCACGCCCTCACCGTCCGCCCGGAGGACCTGCGCTGGTACCGGGCCGAGGGGCGCAGGCTGCCGTGGGCCGTCCAGGTGCTCCTCGTGGCGGCGCTCGCGGCAGCGGCCGACCAGGTGTGGGAGTTCGGCGCGCGCGCAGGACGGACCCTGTCTGCCGTGTTCAGGCAGGACTGGGAAGGTCAGGACGTGACCGCCGTGCTGGACCGGACGGGCGCGGGGTGGGAGTGGACGGTGGCCGCGGCCGTCCACGGCGCGGTGGCGGCGGGCGCCCTCGGGATGGTGATGGCCAGCCCCGCCCGCACCCGGTGGGGGCGCACGTGGCAGGTGACGGCGCTGCTGCTGGGGGTGCTCGGTGGCGTCGTGACGGCCTTTGGGAGGTCCACGCTTCCGGCCGGGGTGTGCGCCTTGCTCACCTTCCTGGCCGCCCTCCAGGCCCTGCAGTCCGGGCAGGAGCGCGGGGGGGGGGGGGAATGACCCCCGGAAAACCAAA
>VGRA01000433.1 GCA_016875515.1 Deltaproteobacteria bacterium
CCAGCGAGCAGTACCGGTGGCCCCTGTCGCAGGAGCGGCACAGGTGGAAGTCCCTGCCACACTGCCCGCACCGTCGAACCCGAAGCTCGTCCACCCGTCGGACGGGCAGAGTGTTTCGTGACGGCGAAGGCCTCCTGGGCCATCAAGGCGCCCGAGACAGGGCACCACCCGCCCGGCCGACGCTGTTGCCGCAGCGTCGGCCTGTCTCACTCTCCCGACTCGGGGAGCCTCCCGGAATCGCCACACCGCGCCAGTTTCACGCCGACAGCGATCCCCGCCCACAGCCGCTCACGACCCCGCGCTTCCCCGCGCTCGACGCGATCGCTTTCCCGCGGTCCCGGAGGATCGTTTCCAACCTCAGCCTTGAACTCGTCCGAGAAACTTCGACGAGCCCGCATCTGCTTCTTCTCTCCATCCATCGGGGACACCGTACCCGCCTCTTCGTTGGTGTCCACCCAACCGGATCAAGCCCAGTTTGCAAGGGCGCCGTTGGGTGACGGCGAGCCAAGGGGCGCTGGCCCGCGGCGGGCGGCGTCGACGGGTTGACCTCCCCCGGAGGAGGGGGACGCGACCAGTGGGGGCGAGTGGGTGTTTGTCTACCTCACCCCCAACGCGCTGAAAACGCAAAGCGCATGGGCTGCGGCCGGCTGAATCGCCGGCCACCAAGGTGGCCGAGTTCGTCACCCTACGGGACCGGCGAGCCGACTGTTGGCTCGCCGGCCGTTACTCCAACGAATGTCTAGAGGCGCTCTCCCCGCGCCTGGATGTCGCGGACCACCGCATCAATTCCCCGCTTGTTGATCACGCGGATGCCATGCGCAGTGACGCGCAGCCGCACGAACCGATTGAGGCTCGGAACGAAGAACCGGTGCCACTGCAAGTTGGGATCTGATCGGGTCTTCGTCTTGTTGTTTGCATGCGAGACATTGTTCCCAACCAACGGCCGCTTTTCTGTCACTTGGCAGATCTTGGACATTCCTTCGTGTACCTGAGTTGCAAAAAAAGCTCAAGCAGTCGATCGGACGGCGGTCAGCCGCAGCTGTCCGGGCCCCACGAGACGGTTCCGGTCATTACTCCAGACCCGAGTGCCCCCCCCGCGTCCGTCACCGAGACATGCACGGACACCTCCTTGCCCAGAACCTCCTTCGGGACCTCCATCACGGGCGTCAGGCCGGTGATCGCGCCGATGCCCGGTTGTCCCTGCGGGTCGTCTTCAAGGGGGAGCGTGACATCCAGGGGAACCGAGACCTCCAGTCCATCAGAGACCCGGACGACCCGGACGCGGACGTTTGCGGTCCCCGGCGTCGGCTGGAAGATCCGCACCGAGGTGAAGATGTGTTGTGCCCCCTGGCATCCCCGCTGCATCAACAAGCCCTCTCCCACGGCAACAGGATCAGCCGATCCTCGAGGGCCTGTCCCTACTTCCACGGTCAGCCCTCGGGGGTCACCCGCGTCCATCCCCGGAGCGGGTCCGTCCGCGGGGCCCGCACAGCCCATGAGGACGGTGCACAGGAGCAGTCCCCTCATGGCGCCACTGCCTCCTGCGTGGAGACCCGGTAGACGGCCGTCTCGCCCAACCAACCAATCACTCCCCCCGCTACGACCGGCGCAGTAGGAAGGTACAGGGTGGCCATGTCCAGTGGTTGAGGGGTGATGAAGCCGCCACCCCTGGAGGGATCTCCGAGAAAGGTGCTGACGGCGCCGTCGTCCAGGGACAAGCGGCGGAGCGTGTTGGCGCCAGAGTCCGAGACAAGCAGCGTGCGGGTGGCGACGTCCAACGCCAACCCCGAGGGGGCGTCGAAGCGGGCCGCCATGGGCGAGCCATCTGCCGGGCCGCGCTCGCCGTATTTCCCCGCCACGAGCGACACCGTTGCCGACGGAAGGTGAAGCGCCCGGATGGCTGCCACCGCCTGCTCGGCGATGAACAGGCGCTCGCTGGCCTGGTCCCAGGCGAGGGCGGTTGGGGCGTCGAAGGTCGCGCTGGAAGCGGCCCCGTCGAGCGGCATGGCCGTCGCGCGCGCCCCGCCGGCCAGGGTCGTTACCTCGCCCGTGGCCAGCATCACCTGGCGGATGGCGGCGCGCCCGCCAGGGTGGAGGTCCTCGGCCGCTGCCTCCGAAAAGAAGAGCCGGCCTGCGGCCACGTCCAGCGCGAGGGCCACGGGCTCCAGCAGGCGCGCCGAGGTCCCCGTCCCATCCTCCGTGCCGGGCTCTCCACACCGGCCCGCGAGCGTAGCCACGGCTCCGGACGCCACCTCGACGGTTCGCAGGCAGCCGTTGTAGGTGTCCGCCACGTACAGCCGCCCCGAGGATTCTTCGTATGCGAGTGCCAGCGGCACATCGAAGCGTGCAGCGTCCCCCGTTCCGTCCACTGCCCCCCATTGGCCGGGACTTCCCGCGAGGGTGCGCACCGTCCCGCTGGTGGTGTCCACCTCGCGGATGACTTGGGCGGCGGCATCCGCGACGTACCAACGCGTACCCGCTGCGTTGACCGCGAGCCCGGCGGGAGCAACGAACCGTGCCTCCTCGACCGTCCCGTCCCGGTGCAGCTCCGGCTCCAGCGCACCTGCGTAGGTCTGGACCACCAGCGTCTCCAGGTCCACGCGCCTCAGGCTGTTGGCGCTCCGGTCCTGGTACCAGAGCACCTTGTCCGTCGGGTGCGCGATGGGGGGGGCAAAGCCGGTCCCGAGCCGGACGGCCGCCCCCTGGCCGTCCCGTGCGTAGGACTCTCCTTCCACGCCAAGCACCGTCGACACCTCGTAAGCGGGAATCCCAATGCGGCGGAGCGTTCCACTGAACCCCGCCGTGTACAGTGCTCCGCCGGCAACGGCCAGGCCCTGGGGCGCGTCGAACCTGGCAGCCGTTCCTGCGCCATCCACCTCTCCCGCCACCCCGGCCGCTCCAGCCACCGTCGTCACGGAGAAGTCGGAGAGCGAGACCCGGCGGACGGTGTGGTTGAACGTGTCCGCCACGTACAGCGCATCACCCACGCGCGCCATCCCGCCCAGGCCGCTGAAGCGGGCCGCAGTCCCCACGCCGTCTACCGAGCGCGACGCCCCGGTGTACGGCCAGCCGGCGACTGTCACGAGCTCGCCACTCGACAGGGTCAGCGCCCGCAACACCCTGTTGCTCCGATCTGCGATGTACAGCACCTCACTGTCAGCGGAGAGTTCGAGCGCGTGGAGCAGGTAGCCCAGGCGGACGGCCGCGCCGGTCCCGTCCTGGAAGCCGTCCTCGCCTGGGGTCCCGGCGATCGTCGTGACGGTCCACGTGGAGAGGTCCACCCGCCGGATGGCTGGACCGTCTGCGACGTAGGCCACCGTGCCGGAGGCGTTCACGGCCATGCCCCGTGGCCCCTGGAACCGGGCCGCCGTGCCGACACCGTCCGCCGTGGCCTGCACCTGGACCCGTCCAGCCACCGTCGTCACCGCCCCGTTCGACAGGTCCACCCGCCGGAGGACCGCGTTGAAGGTGTCGGAGAGGAGGATGGCCGA
>VGRA01000434.1 GCA_016875515.1 Deltaproteobacteria bacterium
TGCCGCGCGGGCTGGACTTTACCGCCATGGCGCAGCGCCACGCCGTTGCCCCGGCGTAGGGGCCCGGCCCGCGGCAATTCGTGGGGGCGGGGCGGGACGGGCCTCGGAAATCCGAGGAACACGGGAGGCCGGGGGTCGTAAGTGCCTGATTCAACGGGCCTGCGGACGTGGCACGCGCGCTGCTCAAAGAGGGCGAGTCGTTGAACCCCCACCCTCCCGAGGCCCGCCATGGATGTCCGCTCCGCACTCTCCTCCCTTTGTCTTGCCCTCTGCCTCTCCGCCTGTGGCCTCTCCGGTCAGCAGCGGCCCATCTCCGAGCCGCACCCGCTGACCGGCTGCTCCGCGCTGGACGAGGCGTCCTGCAACACGGCGCCTTCGTGCGTGGCCATCTACGGCGAGGAGGACGCCCCGCAGCCCGTGCCGGTGGTGGCCGCGCTGTCCGGGTGCATGCCCTTCGAGCCGGTGCAGCCGCTGCCCTTCCACCACTGCGAGGACGCTGCGCCCGCAGACCACTGTGCGGGGCTGGGAGAGGCCGCGTGCAGCGCCACGCCGGGGTGCGCCTACCTGGAGGCGATGCCGGCCGTGAAGGAGGGGGGCGTGGGGCCGGACGCTGACGCCGTCGCGGTCTCCCCTGCCTACGGCGGCTGCGTCCAGGTGGACGCCTGCGCCGGGCTGGACGAGGCGGCCTGCGGGTCCACCCCGGGCTGTGCGGTGGTGCAAGTTGCGGTGGGCATGCCTGCGCAGCAGGGGGACGTCACCTCCTTCCCCGTCTACGGCGGCTGCGCGCAGGCGCCGGTGGCGCCCGGCCCGAATCCCGTGGACCCGCCGGTGGCGGGCGGCGGCTGCTCGGAGGTGATGTGCATGATGTACTGCGAGCGTGGCTTTGCCCTGGACGCCGAGGGCTGCCCCACCTGCGCCTGCCTCCCGTAGGACTTCCCTGCACCACCCCCTGAACCGGCGCCGCAGGGTCTCCACCCCTGCGGCGTCGGCGTTCGTGTTGAACAACTCCAGTGCTGTCCGCCCCAGCGGCAGCGCAGTCCCCAGGCAGGCAAGGGTGGCGAGCAGTCCAACCAGCGTGTTCTGCCAGCTCACCAGGTCCCACTGCCCGCCCCAGGCCCACTCCGCGCGGCTGAATGGCCAGAAGAAGAGCAGCGGCCATCCGCTTCCCCCGAGCGCGAAGTCGCCCGAGCCCGCGAGGTCACATGCCAGGTGGAGGTGGAACGCGGCCAGGCAGAGCAGGAACGTTCTACGGCGCTCCGCTCACCCCCACCGCAGCGACAGCCCGCCCAGGTCCGGCGCCACCCCCGCCAGCGTGACCAGGACCCGGTCCCGCCGCGCCCGGGGGGACTGTGCAGCATGCCAACCGAGCTCCGCGTGGACGACGGGGTTCATCGTTCTACGCAGGTTAGCCCAGGGCGGAAACGGGCGCCCCACCGCGTGCGATTTCCTGTCCGGGCGCATCGGCCCGCCCCCCTGCGCCCGTTGAAGCAAGGCGAGCGGGCTCGGCGGTGACGGGAGGTCTCATCGACCGCCCGGACCTGGTCACGGGAAACCCCGGGGCGGTGAACCCGTGGACCGGGCGCCACCACCCGTTCCCCTGCACACCGAGGTCCTCGTCGTCCGCGCGCGTCACGTCGCGCTGCGGGCCGGCAGTCTGGAGCGCTCCCTCTCCCGGCCACGCCCGCTCCAGCGGACGCGTGCGCAACGGCGCTTCACCGCGGCACGTACACGCCGAGCAGGGTGCCGCGCCACGAGGAGCGGTTGCCCATGAAACGCCCCATGGGGCCGTCGTTGATGAACTCCCCCGGCGCCAGCCCGCGCACGACGATGTCTCCGGCCGTCGCGTGGGACGTCCCGGTGCTGCCCGGCCCCACCACCACCACCGCGCCTGGGGGGACGCGCGGATCGTGCGGGTTGGTGATGGGAGGGGAGAGCGCCGTGTCCAGCCGCTGCAGGCCGGCCTCCGCCAGGTGGGCGGGGCTCTGGTTCATGTAATCGGCGAAGTTGCGCGCATAGGCGCTCGGCATGGCGGGCAGGTCGTTCCAATTCTTCAGCTTCCCGTAGCCGGAGGAGGTCATGTACCGCCAGACGTACTGGAAGCAGTCCCCGTTCGAGGAGCCCACGTTGTGGCCCCGCGCGTACTGCACCAGCCGGTTCATCTGGTCCCGCCCTGCGGGGGAGATGGTCACGTTGCCGAGCGCGGCCCGCCCCGGCGCCGAGGGGCTCGCCGGCTGTGCCGCCGCGTGGAGCTTCTGCCACGTCTTCGGTCCCACCACGCCGTCCGCTGCCAACCCGCGGGACGCCTGGAACTTCTTCACCGCCGCCTTGGTCAGCGGGCCGAAGAAGCCATCCAGCGGCCCCGGGGCGAAGCCTGCCGCCTTGAGCTCCTGCTGGAGGCGCACCACCCGGGGGCCGCTGCTGCCCCAGGCCAGGAGCGGAGAGGGGCCCGGGAGTGCGGGGGCGTTTCCAGGGGTGGTAGGCGAGATGGAAGGCATGGGCACTCCGGGTCCAGGTGGAACCTCTATTCCCCTTATCGGTCGGGGCCGCCCATAAGTTTCCGGTGAGTGGGCATCTTCCCCCGGTCAGAGGGGAAGCTCCACCGTTAAGCCGTCGTACGCCACGTCCACGGGCCCTCCGAAAGACTGCCGCGCCTGCTCCAGCAGCTTGCCGGGGTCCACGTCGTGCCGGGAGCTGAGGTGCGTGAGCAGCAGACGCCGGGCGCCTGCGGCCTTCGCCACCTGGGCCGCCTCCCGGGCCGTTGAGTGGCGTGTCTCCAGCGCGCGCGCCTGCTCGTCGTCCGAGAAGGTGGCCTCATGGATGAGCAGGTCCGCGCCCGAGGCGGCAGCAGCGAGCGCGTCACAGGGGCGGGTGTCCCCGGAGATGACCAGCTTGCGGCCCGGGCGCGAGGGGCCCAGCACGTCCAGCGGTTGGACGGTGCGGCCGTCCTGCGCCTGCACCGGCTGGCCCTTCTGCAACTGGCCGAAGCTGGGGCCGGGCGTCACGCCAAGGGCGAGGGCCTTCTGCAGGTCGAACCTGCCGGGGCGGGTGTTCTCCTCCAAGACGTACCCCAGCGCGTTCACCCGGTGGTCCACCCCCACGGCCCGGACCGAGTAGTTGCCGCGCTCCACCCGGTCCCCGTCCTTGAGCTCCTTCACCTCCACGGGGAAGTCGAGCTTCTCGGTGCCCAGGTACAGCGCGGCCTGGAGGATCCGCCGGGCGGGGGCCGGCCCGTACAAAGTCAGCGGCGTCTCGCGCCCTCCCATCCCCAGCGTCCGGACGAAGCCGATGATGCCGAGGTAGTGGTCCGCGTGGAAATGGGTGAAGAACACGGCGTCCACGCCAAAACCCGTCCCGAAGCGGATCATCTGCCGCTGGCTGCCCTCGCCGCAGTCAAACAGCAGCAAGTCGGTGTCCGCCTTGACCGCGATGCCGCTCAGGTTGCGGTGGATGGTTGGCTGGGCCGCGGACGTCCCCAG
>VGRA01000435.1 GCA_016875515.1 Deltaproteobacteria bacterium
GTTCCACGTCTCGCGGGATGCCGCGCGCGGGGTGGAGCGGGCGGACCGGTTCGACGTGGTCTTCGGTTCAGGGCGCAAGGGGCAGACGTACCTGTACTGGCGAGGGCAGGATCTGCTGCAACTGCAGGTGTCCTGGCTGCGCGAGGCGGACGCCTGGATGAACGGCCCGGGCTACACGGACGGGGTGCTGGACCTGGAGCGGGTGGTGATGCCGCGCTGCGTGGAGTGCCACGCCTCCGCGCCGCTAAAGCCGGGGGACGGCCGGGGCTTCGGGGTGGGGTGTGCCAGCTGCCACGGGGACGGGGCGGCCCACGTGGCGTGGCACTCGGCCCATCCGGGGGAGAAGGGGGGACGGGACATTTTCCACCCGGGGAAGCTGGGGCAGGCGAGGGCGTTGGAGGGGTGCGCCGTCTGCCACTCGGGGATGCGGTCCATGAAGACGGCTGCATTCAGCTGGCTCCCCGGGGAGCCGCTGGACACGCACCTGGGCCCGCCCGCCCCGGGGCGGGACGTGGTGGACGCGCACGGCAACCAGGTGGGGTTGCTGGCGAAGACGAAGTGCTTCCAGGGCAGCCCGGGAATGACGTGCAGCAGCTGTCATGACGCGCACCAGACGCAGCGGTCACCCGAGGTGCTGGCCAAGGCCTGCACCGGCTGCCACGCCGCGCCGAAGCACTCAGACCCTGCCATCTCCTCCGCGCCGTCCGCCGGGTGCGTGGAGTGCCACATGCCCAACGTCCCCTCGGGCCTCATCCGCCTGCAGACCCCCGCTGGCGTGGTGGCCCAGAAGTACCGGAGCCACGCCATTGGCATCTACCCGCCCGCGGCGGGGCAGGGGCGCTGAAGCCCGCGTGGCGGGCTCGGACTCCCGTCCCGGCGGCTGGACGAATGGCCCGCGGCGGAGTTCGCGGCCGCCCCCGGAGGGGTCTGCACGGAGCGCCGGAGGGAGGGGACATGCCGGCCGCGACCGCCGGGTCCACCGGGGCGAACCGCGGAAGAGGCCGTCCCGGGAGAGGCAGGTGGCGACCATCGCCCGTGCACTCCGGTCCGCCCGCCATGACCTCCGTGGTCGTCGTAACGCGGGGCGGGAGGTGCAGGAGCCAAAGGAGGGCTGCCGGCATTTACCGGCAGTTCGCCGAGGGGCTGGTCGCCTCGGGATGGAACACTGCGCCGGGCTCGGGGCTGGCCCTCCTTGACGCTCCCCTCCCCAAAGGGGTGGAGGAGCGCTTCTCCGGACCGAACGCCACCGCTCGGCGCAGGGGCTCCGGACTAGAAATGGAAGGAGAAGTTGGGAGAGTGTTTCTCCCGCGGCTTCGGCCCCTCCAGCTTCTTGTCCACCGCCTCGATCAGCTTGTTGGCGCCGCAGATGGCGTCAATGAAGAGGCCCCCCCAGGTTGCGCCTCGGCTTGGCGAGCACGTCCGAGCTGGCCACCGCCTCGAAGGCGCGGATGACTTCGTTCTTCTCAGGGGAGCAGGGACGCACCTGTTCGGTGCCCCACCCGTCCGCGGCCACGGGTGCAGGGGCCTTGGGGGCTGGCGCCGCTGCAGGCTGCTCCGTGCGTGGGGAGGAGGGGTAGAGGGCTGAGGCGGGCGTGAAGTTCTGGAGCTTGGTCGTCATGCCCCCGTTGTCGTCACGGCGACGCAGCAGTTGTCGCTTTCGCGGAGGCCGGGCCGGTTGCTCCCGTTGCGGCTGCGTGTGCCTCAGGGAGCGTCCGGCAGATTGAAGGACGCGTCCGAGAGGAAGGCCTCCTCCGGGAAGCGCCCCGCTTGAGCCTGCACCCACCTGTCCACGCCGGGCTCGGCGGCGCAGGGGCCGCACCACGCCGCGGCATCAGGATGGAACCACGACGGATCCAGCCGGTGGCCGTCCGCGCGGTGGCCGGAGGCATTCTCGGACACCGGCCAGTCGTCCGTCAGCGGCTCCACCCCCGCCGTGAACTGCGCGAGCGCGGCGGGGGAGAGCACGGAGAGCCCAGCCCACTTCGCGGAACTCGACAGGCGGACGCGCTCGACGTCCGCCCTCACCGCCGGGCGCGCTTCCAGCCGTGCTTCCACGGCGTCAAACGCCCCATCCGCCGCAGCCCCCTTCCGGCCGAGCAGGATGAACTCCGCGCCGTGGCCGGACAGCACGTTGGCCCCGGGGAAGACCTCCACGAACGCGCGGGCCATGGAGACGCCCACCTCGTGGGGTACCCGGTAAAGCGGGAGCCACTGCGAGATGAACCCGCCCTCCCGCAGCCGGGAGGCGGCCAGGGCGTAGAAACCCCGCGAGTACAGCCCCGCCACTCCCGCGAAGTCGATGGTCGGGGGCTTCAGGGTGACAAGGTCCAGCGAACCCTCGGGCAGCATCCGTGGGTGCTGCCGACCGTCGCTCACGGTGACGTGGACGCGGGGGTCGGCGAGCACGTTCCCATTCGTCCCGGCGAAGTACCCGGTGTGCTCCAGCACGTGGCGCGAGAGGTCCACCGCGTCCAGGGACTCCAGCGGGTGCAGGGACGCGGCGTGCGCGGTGTTCCCCACGCCGAAGCAAATGACCACCGCGCGGCGTTGCGCGGCCGTCAGCAACAGCGGCACGTGCGCCATGGCGCGCATGTACCGCTGCGAGCCCCAGACCGTCCCGGACACGGAGTGGCCATTCGTGTAGAGCGCCCGTCCCCGCCGGGGCCTCCGCCACGAGGATGGCCTCGTTGGTTCCCTCGTCCAGCGCGAGCGCCCGGACCTCCGGCTGCTCGAGGATGGGAAACGAGAGGCGCAGCAGCAGCCCCGCAGGGAGCGTCATCCAGCCGGCCACGGCGAGCAGCTCCAGCAGGACCGTCACCGCGCGCTGCACCCCCAGCCACGGAACCAAACCAGGACCAGCGCGGTCACCAGCCCGCCCACCACCGCGCCGGCGGTGTTGGCCAGGTACAGCGCGCCCGAGTGGCGCCTCACCGTGCCTCGGTCCCTGAACGCCAGGGCGTGGGCGAGCGGGAAGGACGCCCCCATGAAGACCGCGGGCAGGGCCACCACCTGAAGCTGTGCCCGGAGGCTGCCGCCGTGGGCCAGCCCCGCGCGCGCGGCGTCCGCATCGAATCCCGCGAGGCAACCGGCCGCGGACCACGCCGGCCCCACCAGTGGCGCGCAGAAGAGGGATGCGGCGTTGCCCCAGCGCAGCTCGGCGGCCGCTGCCACCACCGTCCCCACAAAGAAGGCGCACAGCAGCACCGCGAGCAACTGCGAGAACACCGCGCGGTAGGCGCCGAGCGCGGACCCCAGGTGCCGGTACCACGCCAGTTCCAACCCCAGCCCCGCGGCCCCAGCCAGCGCGCGCGCCAGGCCCACGGCCGAAGCGGACATGCCGGGGGGCGCACCTGTAAGTGCAGGTGCAGGCCCAGTTTTGTTTCCAGAAAGGACCTCTGTCTAAAGAGACGTTTCTAGCCAAAGAAATAAGGGACGTGGGTGCCGCCTCGGGGGGGGCGTGCCGGGCGAGCGCC
>VGRA01000436.1 GCA_016875515.1 Deltaproteobacteria bacterium
CCGCTCGAGCCCGACAAGGAGCAACGCGTGAAGGTCCTGATTACCGGTGGCGCAGGGTTCATCGGCTCCCACGTGTGCGACGCCTTCCTCCGCGGTGGCCATGAGGTGGTGGCGCTGGACAACCTCTCCTCGGGCAGAAGGGAAAACCTGGATCCACGGGTCCGGCTGGTGGAACTGGACATCCGCTCGCCAGGGGCGGCGGGGTGGATCCTGTCAGAGCGTCCGGCGGTGCTCTGCCACCTGGCGGCGCAGATGGATGTGCGCCGCAGCGTGGAGGACCCCCGCTTCGACGCAGACGCCAACATCCTCGGCTTCCTCAACCTGCTGGAGGCCAGCCGCAAGGCGGGTGTGCGGAAGGTGATCTTCAGCAGCACCGGGGGGGCCATCTACGGCGAGCAGGACACCTTCCCTGCGCCGGAGGGCCACCCCACGCGCCCCGTCTCGCCGTACGGCGTGTCCAAGGCGGCCGGCGAGCTGTACCTCGGCTACTACCAGGCCCAGTACGGGCTGCAGTCCGTCAGCCTCCGCTACGCCAACGTCTACGGCCCGAGGCAGAACCCCCACGGCGAGGCGGGCGTGGTGGCCATCTTCAGCCAGAGGCTGGTGGCCGCCCAGGGCTGCACCATCTTCGGCGAGGGGCGGCAGAGCCGGGACTTCGTCTACGGGCCGGATGTGGCCCGGGCCAACTACCTCGCGTTCGAGAAGGACGTGAGCGGCCCCATCAACATCGGGACGGGCGTGGAGACGGACATCAACACGCTGTACCGCCTGCTGGCAGACGCGGCCGGCGTGGCCCAGGGCCCCGTCCATGCGCCTGCCAAGCCCGGGGAGCAGCTGCGCTCCTGCGTGGACGCCACGCGCGCGCGCGCCGTGCTGGGTTGGTCCCCCTCCATGGGCCTGGCCGAGGGGCTCCGGGAGACGCTCCGCTACTTCCGGGAGAAGGCCGCCGCGGCGCGCTGAGCGCACCTCCTGGCCGGGCGAGCCGGGCTCGCACCTCCCGGCAGGGTCGTGGCTTTTCGGCGGTTGCTCTGTTACGCACCGCGGCTCTCAAGATGCCTGCCGAAAACGCCCACATCCGCAACTTCTCCATCATCGCCCACATCGATCACGGCAAGTCCACGCTGGCAGACCGCCTGCTGGATGCCACGGGGACGGTGACCAAGCGCGAAGCCCAGGCCCAGTTCCTCGACAACATGGAACTGGAGCGGGAGCGCGGCATCACCATCAAGGCCCAGACGGTGCGGATGAACTACACCGCCAAGGACGGGCAGAAGTACGTCCTGAACCTGATTGACACCCCGGGGCATGTGGACTTCGCCTACGAGGTTTCCCGTTCGCTCGCCGCGTGCGAGGGGGCGCTGCTCGTGGTGGACGCCAGCCAGGGCGTGGAGGCGCAGACGCTCGCCAACGTCTACATGGCGCTGGACCATGACCTGGAGATCATCCCGGTCATCAACAAGATCGACTTGCCGTCCGCGGACGTCGCGCGCACCCGACAGGAGATAGAGGACGTCATCGGCCTGGACGGCGCGGGCGCAGTGCCTGCCTCTGCCAAGGAGGGTGTGGGCATCCACGACATCCTGGAGGCCATCTGCCAGCGCGCTCCGCCGCCCACCGGGGACCCGGCCGCGCCGCTCAAGGCTCTCATCTTCGACAGCTGGTACGACAGCTACCGAGGCGTGGTCATGCTTGTGCGCGTGCTGGAAGGAACGCTCTCCAGCAGGCAGCAGATCAAGCTGTGGAGCAACAACAAGCAGTTCGAGGTCCAGGAGCTGGGGGTGTTCAGCCCCTGGAGCCGGCCGGTGCAGAAGCTGATCGCCGGCGAGGTGGGCGTCCTCATCGCCAACATTAAGGAGATCCAGGACGCCAAGGTGGGTGACACCGTCACGGGCGCCGTGCGCCCCACGGACGCGCCGTTCCCGGGCTTCAAGGAGGTGAAGCCCATGGTGTTCAGCGGGATCTTCCCGGTGGACTCCGCGGACTACGAGCAGCTGCGGGACGCGCTCGCCAAGCTGAAGCTGAACGACTCCGCCTTCACCTACGAGCCGGAGACCTCCACCGCGCTGGGCTTCGGGTTCCGCTGCGGCTACCTCGGGCTGCTCCACATGGAGATCGTCCAGGAGCGGCTGGAGCGCGAGTACAACCTCTCCCTCATCACCACCGCCCCGTCCGTGGTCTACAAGGTGTTCACGCAAAAGGGCGACGCCCTGCTGGTGGACAACCCGGCGCGGCTGCCGCCCGTCCAGCAGATTGAGCACATGGAGGAGCCGCGTCTCACCTGCCACATCCACGTCCCCAACGATCACCTGGGCGCCATCCTGAAGCTCTGCCAGGACCGCCGCGGCGTGCAGAAGGACATGAAGTATCTGGGCAGCTCCGGCACGCGCGTGCAGGTCACGTACGACATGCCGCTGGCCGAGGTCGTCTTTGACTTCTTCGACAGGCTCAAGTCCGTCTCCCGCGGCTACGCATCGCTGGACTACGAGCTGGCGGGGTACTCCGAGGCGGACCTGGTCAAGCTGGACATCCTCATCAACGGGGAACCGGTGGACGCGCTCAGCGTCATCGTTCACCGCGAGCGCGCTTACCAGCGCGGCCGCGAGGTCTGCGAGAAGCTGAAGGAGGTCATCCCGAAGCAGATGTACGAGGTGGCCATCCAGGCGGCCATTGGCGCCAAGGTGATCTCCCGCGAGACCATCTCCGCCATGCGCAAGAACGTCCTCGCCAAGTGCTACGGCGGTGACATCAGCCGCAAGCGCAAGCTCCTGGAGAAGCAGAAGGAGGGCAAGAAGCGCATGAAGCAGGTGGGCACCGTGGAGATCCCGCAGGAGGCGTTCCTCGCCGTCCTGAAGACCGAGGAGTAGCCCCGCGTGGACACCCCCGGCACCGCCCAGGCCTCGCCCACGCCTCCCGCGCCGTCCATTTCCGCCACGCTCTGGCGGGAGCGGTGCCTGAGCCCGTGGGCCCCGGTGTCCGCGCTGGGGCTGGGACTGCTCGCCTACCTGCCCGTGGTGGAGCTGTCCCCGGCCTCCGCCGCCAAGGCCCAGCCTGCCATGAAGGGCTTCGGGCTGCTGTGCCTGCTGGGGCTGGCGGTGCTCTCCGCGCTGCGCGTGGGGCAGGGCCCCTTTGCCCGCGCCCGCCGGCTCCGCCACGAGGCCCACGAGGCCAGGGGCGAGTACGTCCGCCTGCTCAAGCGAGCCGGCCCGCGCGCCACCGCCACGGCGCGCGAGGAGCTGTCCCGCGGCGTGGAGCGGCTGGACGCCGCCTACGTGGGTGCGGACCTGGAGGCGCTGCAGAAGGAGACCGCGGGGCTTGCCCGGCTGGTGGACAAGCACTTCGCCATCTTCCGCCGCAACTCCACCGTGGAGTTCCTCCTTGGGTTCGGCCGGGCGTTCGCCATCGCCATGGCCATCCGCACGGTGGCCATCGAGCCGTTCAAGATCCCGTCCGGGTCCATGATCCCCACGCT
>VGRA01000437.1 GCA_016875515.1 Deltaproteobacteria bacterium
CAATGCCGCCGCCCCCCCCGCCGCCTTGACGAGCACCGGGTAACCAATCTTCTCCGCCTCGGCGAGTGCCGAGGCCACGTCGGGGACGATCCCCTCGCTGCCCGGCACCACCGGCACGCCCGCGGCCTGGACGATGCCGCGGGCCACGCTCTTGTCCTTCATGCGCAGCATGGCCTCGGCAGGCGGACCGACGAAGGTGATGCCCGCGGCCTTGCACGCGGTGGCGAACTCGGCGCTCTCGCTGACGAACCCATAGCCCGGGTGGACCGCGTCCGCCCCCGTGGACTTCGCCGCTTCAATGAGCGCCGGGATGTTGAGGTAGCTGTCCTTCGCCGGTGCGGGCCCCAGCCGGACCGCCTCGTCCGCCTCCTTCACGTAGGGGAGCTCCGCGTCCGCGTCCGAGTAGACGGCCACCGCGGACAGCCCCATCCCGCGCGCTACAGCGATGATTCGGCGGGCAATCTCCCCGCGGTTGGCAACGAGCAGTTTCCTGAACATGGCGCGCGGACGCTAACCGCCGCTCCCCGGGGGAGACAAGGAGAACGCTCCGGGACCGATTTACCGGCCTCAAATGCGATTGATCCCCCGCGTCCGCTCCGGTATCAGCAGGGCCGTGAGCGTCCACAATGCACAGATAATCGACCTCGCCGCGGTCCGGGAAGCGCGCCAGATGGGCATGTTCCGGGCCCAGGCCCTGCGCGCGCTGGACCGCAACCGCGAGGCCCTCGAGCACCTGTTCCGCACCGGGGACCTGTTCAACCCCGCGGGCGCGTTCGAGGGCGAAGGGCTGTTGGAGACGCGGCGCCATCTGCAACGGCTGCTCATGGTTCTGGACGAGCTGTCCGGAGAAGGGCCGGTCCCCGCGGCGCGGAGCAGCGAGCAGGTGCACGCGCTGTTCACGGAGCTTGAGCAACTGGTGGGCAAGATGGACCGCATGGCCGAGCGCGCCGAGGCGGCGCTGCGGGAGTCGTAGGAGCCGCTGCCATGAACGTGGTCACCGTCTACGCGCGGCTCTACGCTGACTGCCTCGGCAAGACCTTCAAGGGCATCCGGAAGAACGCCTGGACGTTGCTGCTGCCCATGGGGCTGGTCTTTGTCGCCGGACTGGCCGGCGCCGTGTTCGGCGGGCTGCTCGGGCCGCTCGCGGGAATCGCGCTCAGCCTGCTGCTGGACGCGCTCTACAGCGCGTACCTCTACTTCGTGGCGGACGTGGTCCGGGACACCCGGGCGAACATCAAGGAGTTCCAGCAGGCGCTGGGGGCGTACTTCTTCTCCATCATGAACGTGCTGTTCGTGGTGTACCTGACCAACCTGGTGCTCGGGTATGCGCTGGCGGGGAACCCCAACGGCTGGGTCATCCGGCTGGGCGTGTGGCTGGTGGAGACGGTGCTGCTGTCCGCGGTGCCCGAGGTGCTCTACCAGCGCGGCACGTACGGCATGCAGTCGCTCTTGGAGAGCGTGAAGTTCGTGCAGGAGAACTGGATCGAGTGGTTCCTGCCGCAGGGGCTGGTGCTGGGCGGGCTCTACGCCGTGGGCGTTCCGATGCTGGGCAGCGACCTGGGGCTGGGGATGATCCTCGCGCCCGTCTCACTGCTGGGCGGCGCGTTGCTGCACGTCTTCATGGTCTTCCGCGGCCACCTGTTCGACGCGCTCGCCACCACGAGCCACCGGCAACGGATGTTCCGGTACCGGGGGCTGAAGGCGTAGGCCTCACAGAACGGTGGTGGCCGGGTCCTCCAGCGCCGCGAGGATCTCCCGGTGGAGCCACAGGGTGTCGCCGTCCAGCCAGCCGTACTGGCCGTTGGGGTTGCACTCGAGCAACCACCACGCCTCGTCATCCACGATGAAGTCGAAGCGGCCGTAGTGCAGCCGCACGCGGCGCATGAACTCCCGGCAGGCGCGCTCCAGGTACGGAGGGAGGTCGCAGCGCTGCCACGTGAGGGGCGTTTCAGATTGGATGTGGACGCGCCAGTCCGTTCCGGTCCGCTCGCGAAGCTGGGCCACCACGAACCCGACACACTTTCCGTTGATGTAGACGACGGTTGCGTCACGTCCGCCCGGGCGGGCCTCCTGGACGAACCACGGGTAGCGCGGGTCCAGGGCGGTACGAGGCGGCAGGCTCGCGGCGTAGAGGAAGCCAGGCCGCTCCCCTCCAATCATTTCCGGCACGAGCGTCTTGACCACGTGGCGGGGCGTGTCCGGAGTGAGCCCGGAAGTCACGCTCCAGGTCGGCACCAGGAACAGGTCCGCCGCGAGCCGCATTTGATTTACCTTGCCAAGCTGGCGATCCCCGTCGGGGTCCACCAACCGCAGCTTGCCTTGGGACCCACACCACTGGACGACATCACGCGTCATCCGCTGCCAGTGCCCGAGGGTCCAGTCGCGCTCGGCAAATGGAAGGTGCTCGGCGCCCTCCTTGCTCATGAAGGGCTTCCGCCGATGGGCCAAGGAGGCGGTGTCACGGGTGATGCTGCGGCCGCTGGGGTCCTTTATCTCGAAATGCCGTACGCCCATCCGTACCCGGTAGGCACTGAAGAGGTACGTATTGAGGCGAAACCACGGAAGCCCCCGCTCACGGAGGATGGTCGCGAGCATGTCGACGCTACCGCTCTCCGATTCAGAGACAACGAGCAGCATGGGCGGCGTCAGTCCGCGTTGTCGCCCCGGGCATCTTTGGGCATGCCCTTGTTGTCGAGCATCGGCGCGCTGTTCGACGTGAAGCGGCCCGCCCAGATCGTGTGCCGGTCACCCCGCCCCTGCTCCTCCCATTGGTAGGCCATGAGCGGCGGCGCCACGACGGCCCAGATCCGGGAGGTCGCGCGCCAGCGTGGTCTGCTCCTGTCCCACGTGCCGGACCGGGCGGGCGTGTCGCGAAGCCACTTCCGGGCCGTGATGCAGGGGCGCAAGAGCCCCACGCTCGATTGGGTGGAGCGGATCTCCGCGTCCCTGGAACTGGACCCCGTGGCCTTGCTCAACCAGCCGGTCACCGAGGTTGCCCGCCCCGCGCGCGGCACGCGGGCCCCTCGGGGCACCCGCCGCAAGGGCTGAGCCGCCCCCCGGACTTGCGGGACCCGGCGGCCGCCTCCATGAACCCCGACGTGCCGATGACCGCCGAACTCCGATTGCGCCTCGCCGAGGTCGTCCGGAATACACCGTGGCTGGACCGGCTCGTCCTCCACGGCTCCCGGGCGCGGAGCGAGGAGCGGCCGGAGTCGGACTGGGACTTCGCCTTCGGCCCCTCCCCTGACCGGCTGGACCTGCTCCGGCTGCTCGCTGAGCTCGGTGGCGAGGTCCACGGCGAGGTCGGCCTTGCCGGCGTCGAGGGCGCCGGCGCCGTCCTGCGGTTCAACATCGCTCGCGAGGGCGTGCTCGTGTTCGAGCGCCGACCTGGCGCGCTCGACGACTTCCGCGAGCAGGTGTCCCGCTTCTGGTGCGAGGCAGGCGAGGTGATCGAGGCGGCGCAGGC
>VGRA01000438.1 GCA_016875515.1 Deltaproteobacteria bacterium
CCCGGACACCTGCGCGCAGGGCGAGAGCTGCATCCTGGTGGAGATGGGCCCCAACAACTTCGAGCCGCACTGCATGCTGGGCGGGTGCGACCTGGTGGCGCAGGACTGTGCGGGCGGTCAGGCCTGCGGCTACACGGTGGTGAACGGCGTGACGCAGCGCGCCTGCATTGCCCCGGGCACCCGGCAGAAGGGCGAGTCCTGCGGCCAGAGCGTGGGCAACTGCGCCGCTGGCCTGGTGTGCGCTGGCAGCAGCACGGGCGGCGCCACCTGCCGGCAGTTCTGCGAGAAGGAGTCCGACTGCGGCGCCAGCGCCACCTGCGCGTTCATCATCACCGTCCAGGGCACGAACGAGCGTCCGCTCACCTGCGAGGCCGTCTCCAACGCCTGCGACGTGCTGCTGCAGGACTGCGCCACGTCCACCGACGGCTGCTACCTGACCAGCGTGGGCAACAAGTGCCTGCCCGCGGGGACTGCAGCGGTGGGCCAGCCGTGCAACGCCACCACGCTCTGCGAGAAGGGCGCCTCCTGCATCTCCGTCAGCGCGAGCGCGGGCTCCAACCCCACGCTCGAGTGCGTGCGGCTGTGCGGCTTCCCCAACACCGCCCCCACCTGCCCGGCGGGCACCTGCCAGCAGCTGTCCACCCAGTCCGGTCCCGTCCTGGACGGCGGCGTGGGCGCCTGCCGCTAGGAAGCTCCCACCGTGGAACTGGCCGTGGCCCCGCACCCGCTGCTCCGGGTGCGGGCCTTCGTGACGGAGTTCCCCTCCCCGCTCGGCGCGCTCGGACCGGGCCCCGTGCACGCGCGGTACCTGGTGCCGGGCGCGGACGCGCCGTTCACCTCCTCTGACGCGGTGCGCGCGGCGGTGCGGGAGCTCCTCCGCCACGGCGGGTACAAGCCCACCGGCCGCGGCAAGCCTGCCTCCGAGTACCTGCTGCGGGCCGTGGCGGAGGGGGCCCTGTCCCCCATCAACGCCGCCGTGGACGCCTGCAACGCCGTCTCGTTCCACACAGGGTTGCCCATCAGCGTGGTGGACCTGGACCGGGCGCGCGCCCCGTTCCGCGTGGCGGTGGCCGCGGACGGCGCACGCTACGTGTTCAACGCCTCGGGGCAGGAGATTGAGCTCGCCGGGCTGCTGTGCCTCTTCGACGCGGAGGGCCCCTGCGCCAACGCGGTGAAGGATGCGCAGCGCACGAAGACATCCTCTGACACGCGGCGCACGTTGTCGGTCATCTGGGGTGCCACCGCGCTCGGGGATCTCGCCGCGCGTGCGGAGGGCTGGTACCGGGCGCTGCTCGCCGAGGCAGGTGCGGCCACGTCGGACGTGGCGCTGCGCGAGGGCTGACGACCGGCATCCGGCTACTTCTGGGCGAGCGCCTCCACGCGCGCCTGCAGCTCCCCCCAGCGCGCGTACAGGCGGTCCACCTCCAAGGTGACGGCCTCCAGCTCCCCCTGCAGCGCAGCCCCACCGCCTGACGGCTGCGTCCAGGTGGACGGATCCGCGAGCACCCGCTCCAGCTCTGCCTTGCGCTCCTCGGACGCGAGGATGGCCGCCTCCATCCCGTCCAGCTCGCGCTGCTCCTTGTAGGAGAGCCGGTCCTTCTTCGCGGGGGACGCGGACGGGGCGGCGGGGGTCACGGACGCGGCCTGCGCGGGCGGCTCGGCGTGCTGCGGCTGCTGGGCCAGCCCCTGGGCGCGCAGCCGGCGGTAGAGATCGTAGTTGCCCTCGTAGCGGACGACCTTCCCGTTCCCCTCGAAGGCGAGGATGGCGGTGGCCACCTTGTCCAGGAAGTACCGGTCGTGCGTCACCAGCAGCACGCTGCCCTGGAAGTCCAGCAGCAGCCGCTCGAGGACGTTCAAGGTGACGATGTCGAGATCGTTGGTGGGCTCGTCCAGCACCAGCACGTTGGCCCCCTGCAAAAACAGCCGGGCCAGGAGCAGGCGGTTCCGCTCGCCGCCGGACAGGGCCCCTACCTTCATCCGCTGCATGGGCACGGGGAACAACAGGTCGTCCAGGTAGTCCCGGAGCGCCACCGTCTTGTCCCCGAGCAGGACGAGCTCCTCGTCCCACGCCGCCTCGTAGACCGTCTTCTCGGGATCCAGCTGCAGCCGGTGCTGATCGTAGTAGGCGACCTTGGTGTTCTTCCCGATGGTGACGGTCCCGCCGTCCGGCGGCATCTCCCCCAGGAGCACGCGCAGGAAGGTGGTCTTCCCCACCCCGTTGGGCCCCACCAGCCCAATCCGCTCCCCGCGCTGGAGGATGAGGTTGACCCCGTCCAGCACCGGCCTGCCGCCAAAGGACTTCTGCACCTGCTCCGCCTCGATGACCGTGTGCCCCAGCCGCGGGGCGGCCACCGTGCGGAGCTCCGCCACCTTCGGGGCCTGGAACCCCTTCTCCGCCATCAGCTTGCGGGCGCGCTCGATGCGGGCCCGGGACTTGGTGCGGCGGGCCTCCACCCCCTTGCGCAGCCACGCCACCTCCTGGGCGATCCAGCGCTCGCGCTTGTGCTGGGCCACCGCGGACTGCTCCTCCGCCAGCAGCTTCTGCTCCAGGTAGGCCGCGTAGTTGCCCGGGTAGCTGACCACGCCCCCGCCCGGCTGCACCTCCACGATCCGGTCCACCAGGTCGTCCAGGAAGTAGCGGTCGTGCGTCACGAGCAGGAGGGCGCACTCGAGCGCGTCCAGCTCGTCCTCCAGCCACTCCACCGTGTCCGCGTCCAGGTGGTTGGTGGGCTCGTCCAGCATCAGCATGTCCGGCTTGCTGAGGATGGCGCGGGCCACCGCCACGCGCTTCTTGAGGCCGCCGGACAGCTCGGCAATGGGCCGGTCCCAGTCCTTCACCCCCAGCCGGTCCAGCAGCGTGCGAGCGCGGTGCTCGGTGTCCCAGCCGCCCAGCCGCTCCACCCGGTCCGACAGCGCGGAGAGCTCCTGCAGCTCCCGCTCGGAGGGGTTGCCCGTGAGCCGCCCGGCCAGCGCGGCGTGGGCCTCGATGGCCGCCTTCAGGTCCGGCTGCGCCACCGACAGCTCCCCCTTCACCGTGGCGCCCGGGGGGAACTCCGGCTCCTGCGGGAGGTAGGTGATCTTCGCCCCGCGGCGCACCTGCACCTCGCCCGCCTCCGGCTTCAGCGCCCCGGCCAGGATCCGCATGAGCGTGGACTTGCCGGAGCCGTTGACCCCCACGAGCCCCACCCGCTCGCCCTCCTCGAGGGTGACGGTCAGGCCTTGAAAGACCGTCCGGTTTCCGTAGGTGACCTGCAGGTCCGCGCCGCGAAGCAACGTCATGGGCGCGGAACGCTACCCGAAACCGCGGGCCCACCCAGCATCCGCCGCACGTCCCCCTCCCGCAGCACGAACAGGCTGAAGGTGAGCGCGTAGGCCCCCACCACGTCGATGGTGTAGTGCAGGTGGCTCAGGAACACGGAGGCCACCACCACCACGTGCCCCGCGAGCATGGGCCAGCGCAGC
>VGRA01000439.1 GCA_016875515.1 Deltaproteobacteria bacterium
CCCCGAGCAGTGAGCCCTCCACGCGGACTGCCTGCCCGGCCCGCGCGGAGGCCACCGGGGTGTGGAGGAAACTGGCGCGGGACTGCGCCGCCGACGGGGCGGCTGCGATCAGCAGGCACATCGCGGCAAGGGCGGGGGCGCGCAGGGTCATTCGGAAGTGAACGGATGGTCGCGGGGGGGATCGGCCGAGTCAAGCGCGGTGCCCGAGCCTTTTTTGCCCGCCCGCGGGGGCCGTGCCACCTTGGACCGGACGTCCCACCCGCCCATGTCCGGCCCGCTCTCCCTCCAGTTGGCGCTCTACCGCCGCCAGAACGCCCGCATCGCCGAGGCGGTCCAGGGCCACTCGCCGGCCTTCCGCGCCTACGAGGCCCGCTACCTCCGGGCCACCTCGGGCCGCTTCCGCGCCGTGCCCCGGCGGGAGGTGACGCAGGCCATCCGCGCGGCAGACGTGGTGTACGTGGGGGACTACCACACGCTCCGGCTGAGCCAGCGGACGTACCTG
The DNA here is from genome assembly GCA_016875515.1 of Deltaproteobacteria bacterium. Taxonomy (GTDB): domain Bacteria; phylum Myxococcota; class Myxococcia; order Myxococcales; family Myxococcaceae; genus VGRA01. The sequence continues at coordinate 503 of VGRA01000439.1, forward strand.
GAGCTGGTGGACGAGGCGCGCGGTGCCGGGCGGCGCGTGGTGCTGGCGGTGGAGTTCGTGGAGGGGCGCCACCAGCCGCACCTGGACGCCTACCAGGCAGGGGTGCTCTCGGACCGGGCGTTCCTGGCCCGGATGGGGCGCGGCACGCCGAAGGGGAACGAACTCTGGACCGGCTTCATGCCGGTGCTCGCGTACGCCCGCCGCCACGGGCTGGAGGTGGTGGCCGTGGACAAGCGCTCCGGGGGGCCCCAGTCCCTGGCTGCTCGGGACGCCTACACGGCAGGCCGGGTGGCCTCCCTGCTGCGCCGTCCGGACAGGCCGGCGGTGATGGTGCTGATGGGGCAGTACCACGTGGCCCCCTGCCACCTGCCGCGCGCGGTGGAGCAGGCCCTGGGCCCGGACACGCCGAAGCGCTCCGTGGTCGTGTACCAGAACTGCGAGCGCGTCTGGTGGTCCCTGGCCCGGGCACGCCGCGTGGACCAGGTGGAGGCGGTGCGCCTGTCGCCCGGCGTCTACTGCCTGCTGCGCGCCTCGCCCGTGGTGTGCCAGCAGTCCTTCCTGGACTACCTGGAGGCAGAGCGCGGGGACGAGACGCTGGAGGAGTCCAGCGTCACCGAGCGCTTCCGCGAGCTGGCCGGGCTGGTGGGACGCGCCGTGGGCGCTCCGCCCGGTGACGCGCTGGAAGGCGTGGTGGCGGGACGCACCGCGGACCCGGACTTCCTGTCCGAGCTGCAGGCGCGGGGACGGCTGGGCCGCAGGGAGATGGCCCAGCTGAGGCGCCACCTGCTCGAGCACCAGAGCTGCTACGTGCCGGCGGCGCGCATGGCGTGCCTCGCGTCCCTCTCCCTCAACCACGCGGCGGAGGAGGCCACGCACTTCGTGCGCCACGCGGCTGTGGGGGAGGCCATGGTGGCCCCGCGCCGCCCGGTGGACGCCTTCTACGCCCGCTGCATGGAGGAGGCGCTGGGATTCCTGGGCAGCAAGCTGCTCAACCCCCGCCGCGCCTGCGTGGACCTGGCCGGGTGGGCCGAGCAGTTCCGCTCCGGCCGCGGCGAGGCGCGGGCGGTGGCCGCCTTCGTGCTCGCCCACAAGGCCACGGAGGCCGAGGGGCCGGCGGCGGCGGCCCGCCTGTTGCCGCTGCGGCGCGAGCGGATGTTCCACGCGCTGAGCCACGCGCTGGGGTACATGCTCGGCGAGTCGCTCCACGCCCGCGTCGGCTCGGGGGAGCTGGACCGGCGGGCGCTGGGGGCCCTGTTCCGGGATCCGTTCCCGGATGCCCGGGCGGCCTACTTCCGGTGGGTGACGGCCACCGTATAGCGGACCCCACGGGCGGGCGGCAGCGGTTGCCGCGTCCGCGCGCGAGGAGCCCTGCCCATGCCGTTGCCCACGCTGCCCCGCCCGTGCGCTCTGGGGCTGCTGGTCGCGCGCTCCTGCACCGGTGCCGCGCCTCCTGCGCGCCCGGAGGGTGGCCCCTCGGACGGCGGCTGCAGCGCGGGGTGTCCCGAGGGGTCCTCGTGCACGGCGGAAGGGTGCGTCCCCCGCTCCTGCCCGCAGCGGGTGTGCGGTCCGTCTGAGGCCTGCCTCGACGGTCGCTGTCAGGATCTCGCGTGCGCAGCGGTCCGCTGCGGGGAGGGCACCCTGTGCGCGCGGGGGGCCTGCCTGCCCACCGCGTGCAGCGCCCTGCCCTGCCCGGCCGGGGAGGTCTGCGCGGAGGGGGCATGCAGGGATCTCTCCTGCGTGGGCATCACCTGCGCCGCCGGGGCGCGGTGCGCGCAGGGGGCCTGCCTGCCGGATCGCTGTGAGGCCGGCCCCTGCCCGTTGGGCGCCGGCTGCGTGGACGGAGGGTGCGAGGCCCTGGACTGCGTGGGCGTCATCTGCCCGGCAGGTGCCTGGTGTTCCGGCGGCGCCTGCGGCAGCTGCGGCCCGGGCACCCTCCCGGGCCCTGGCAGCAGATGCCTGGACTAGGACGAGTGCGTGGCAGACAACGGCGGCTGCTCCCCCCATGCCACCTGCCAGGTCCTCGAGGGAGGCCATGGCTGCACCTGCCTTCCCGGCTACGCGTGAGACGGCGGCAGCTGCGCCGAGGTGCAGCGCTGCCGCACCACGGGCCCCGGGTGCCTTGCTGCACCGGCACCGCCGTCCATCACCGGCGTCCTGCGGGGCCCCTCCCCCGGTCCGCTCGAGGCCTCGGTGGGAACGGCGATCAGCCCAGCCTTCGCGGAGACGGGACTCGTCCCTGGCAGCGCCGCCACCTGCCGCGTCAGCGCCTTCGCCAACGCGCTCTACGGCGAACCCTCCACGCCGGCCTCGGCCATCCCGGCCACCGTCCCCGGGGCCCCCACCCTGAACGCCGTCACCGGCAAGCACCAGCGGCTGGAGGCGGACATCGCGCCGCCGGCCGACACCGGGGGCCTGCCCCTGCTCAACTACGAGATCTCCCTGGACGGCGGCCCCTGGACGGCGCGCACCCCACCGTCCACCCTGTCCCCGGTCACCGTGGAGGGGCTGGCCAACGGCACCCCGTACGAGGTCCGCCTGCGCGCGTTCAACGCCGCCGGCCCGGGCGCCCCCTCCCTGCCACTCACCGCCACGCCGAGGCCGCTCTCCGCGGCGGGCGGACAGGAGGTGAAGGACGTGGGGCCGTGGCGCTACCGCGTCTTCACCGGATCGGGCCCCTTCACCCCGGACGACGTGGGCACCGTGGAGGCCCTGCTGGTGGCGGCCGGCGGGGGCGGCCACTTCAGCGGGGGCGGCGCGGGCGGGCTCACCCGCTGGGTCTCCGTACCGGTGGCCGCGGCGCCCTGCAGCGTCGTGGTGGGCCAGCGTGGCGCCTTCAACGGCGAGAGCGGCGGGGACTCGGTCCTCGCGTGCGGCGGACAGCCGCTGGTGGCCGTGGGGGGCGGGAGCGGCGGGGTGGGCCACGGCGCCCCCGGCGGCTCCGGCGGGGGGCATTTGCGC
>VGRA01000440.1 GCA_016875515.1 Deltaproteobacteria bacterium
CGGCCCCCCGTCCTCCACCGTGGCGCCCGCCAGGTTGACCGCGCCCGCGAGCCACGTTTGCAGCAGCACCAGCAGCAACTCCGCGCCCAGGATGCCGCCGCCGTAGGCCCCGAGCGTGCTCCAGTAGAAGTCCCGGTAGGTGGCCAGGCGCGGGTGCAGCGGGGCGCCGGAGGCCTCGGACGGCGCCGCGGCGTCCACCCGGGAACGCCGCCGCGTGCCCAGCGCGAGCAGCGCCGCCGCCCCGGCCCAGCACGCCATGGCCAGCCACGCGGTGCCGGGAACGGCCGCCCCCGCCCCGTCCTGCCCCTGCAGCCCGGTGATCAGCCCGGACAACGCCAGCAGCGGCGCACCCCAGCCCACCCCGCCATACAGGAACAGCGGGAGGGAGAAGCCCCACGCATCCAGGCGCGACAGTGACAGGACGAACAGCCCCGCGCCCAGCAGCGCGAGCGCCCCTGCCGCGGCGAGCATGCCGCGCGCGTACGCCGTCTGCTTGTGCGCCTCCGCCGCCATGTGCGCGCCCCTACCGTGCCTGCGGCTTGAGGAGCGGGAAGAGGATGACGTCCCGGATGGACGCGGCGTTGGTGAACAGCATGGCGAGCCGGTCAATGCCGATGCCCTCCCCGGCCGTGGGGGGCATCCCGTGCTCGAGCGCGCGGATGTAGTCCGCGTCGTAGTCCATGGTCTCGTCCTGGCCGCGCGTCCTGGCATCCAGCTGGGCGCGGAAGCGGCCTGCCTGGTCCACCGGGTCGTTCAGCTCGCTGAAGGCGTTGGCAATCTCCCGCCCCGCCACGAACAGTTCGAAGCGGTCCGCGAGGTCCGGGTTCGCGTCACTGCGGCGGGCGAGCGGACTCACCGCGGTGGGGAACTGGGTGATGAACGTGGGGTGTACGAGCGTGCCCTCCACGTGCGCCTCGAACAGCGCCCCCACCAGCTCCCCGTGGTGCATGGCCTCGACGGCACGGCGCTCGGACTCCGCGTGGTGGCCGCGGAGCAGCTCGTGCCGCAGCCGGTCCGGGTCTGCCATGTCCTTGTCGGTGAGGGACGGGACGGCCTCGCGGATGGCCTCCGCCATGGGGATGCGCCTCCACCCGCGGCCGAAGTCCAGCGCGTGCTCGCCGTACTGCAATTTCGTGCTACCGGTCACGGCCAGCGCCGCCTCGGAGAGCATCTCCTCGGTGAGGTCCATCAGGTCCTCGTACGTGGCGTAGGCCTGGTAGAACTCCAGCATGGTGAACTCGGGGTTGTGGCGGGCGCTGATCCCCTCGTTGCGGAAGTTCCGGTTGATCTCGTAGACGCGCTCGAAGCCGCCCACCACCAGCCGCTTCAGGTACAGCTCCGGCGCAATCCGCATGTAGAGGTCGATGTCCAGCGCATTGTGGTGCGTGCTGAACGGGCGCGCGGCGGCCCCGGAGACCAGCGGGTGCATCATGGGGGTCTCCACCTCCATGAAGTCCCGGCCGTCCAGGAAGCGGCGGATGAACTGCACCAGCTTCGTGCGGCGGGTGAAGGCCTCCTTCACCCCCGGGTTGGACACCAGGTCCAGGTAGCGCTGCCGGTAGCGCTGCTCCACGTCCACCAGCCCGTGCCACTTTTCCGGCAGGGGGCGGAAGGCCTTGGTGAGCGGCTGGAAGCGGGTGGCAGACAGGGTCAGCTCGCCGGTCTTGCTGCGGAACACCGGCCCCGCCGCGGCCACGAAGTCCCCCAGGTCACACAGCTTGAAGAGCTCGAACGCCTGCGCGCCCAGCGCGTCCAGCTTCACGTGGACCTGCACCTCGCCGGAGCGGTCCCGCAGCTTGATGAACGCCGCCTTGCCGAAGCTGCGCAGCGCGACGATCCGCCCCGCCACGTCGTAGGCGGGGGCGCCCGCCTGCTCAATCTCCTCCGCGGACTGGTTGCCGTGCGCGGCGTGCACCTGCGCCGCCAGGTGGGCGGGGCGGTAGCCGTTGCCGAAGGGGTTGCCCCCCAGCTCGCGCCACTTCGCCGCCTTCTCCTGGCGCTGGGCGTAGATCTCCTCTTCCTTCGAGTGGTGCTCGGCGGCGTCAACGGGGACGGCGGGGGCGTCGGCCATGGCTTTCAAGGTCCTTATTCGGGGATGGCGCGGTTGGGGTTCTTCACGCCCATGAGCATCGCGGTGATGAAGCTGTCCAGGGAGCCGTCCAGCACGGCGTCCACGTTGCCCGTCTCCACGCCGGTGCGGAGGTCCTTCACCAGCCGGTAGGGGGCCAGGACGTAGGAGCGGATCTGCGAGCCGAAGCTGATGTCCTTCTTGCTCGCCTCGTTGGCGTCCCGCTCCGCGTCCCGCCTCTTCACCTCCGCGTCGTACAGGCGGGAGCGGAGGATCTTCCACGCCATGTCGCGGTTGGCGTGCTGGCTGCGCTCGTTCTGCATGGCCACGGTGATGCCGGTGGGGATGTGCGTGAGGCGCACCGCGGAGGAGGTCTTGTTCACCTTCTGTCCGCCGGCGCCCGAGGCCCGGTAGACGTCCGTGCGGACGTCCTTCTCCGGGATGTCGATTTTGATGTCGTCGTCGATCTCCGGGTAAACGTCCACGGAGGCAAACGCCGTCTGCCGGCGGGCGTTGGCGTCAAAGGGGCTGATGCGGACCAGCCGGTGCACGCCCGTCTCCGCCTTCAGGTAGCCATAGGCGTTCTCGCCCTGGATGTAGAGCGAGGCGTTCTTCACGCCCGCCTCCTCCCCGGCCACGAAGTCGTTGAGCTCCACCTTCCAGCCGCGCGCCTCCGCGTAGCGGGTGTACATGCGCAGCAGCATGGAGGCCCAGTCCATGGCGTCCGTGCCGCCGGCCCCCGCGTTGATGTCCATGTAGCAGTGGTTCCGGTCATTCGGACCGGCGAGCATCCTGGCCAGCTCCAGCTTCTCCAGCTCCGCGGTGACGCCGGGGAGGGAGGCCTCCGCCTCGCGCTCGCTCGCCGGGTCGTTCATCTCCCGGGCCAACTCCACCAGCGTGGCCGCGTCGTCCACGCCGCGCAGCACCCGGTCGAACGCCCCAACGGTGGCCTCCAGCCCCGACTTCTCCTTCAGCAGGGCCTGCGCCTTGACGTTGTCGTCCCAGAAGGTGGGGAGCGTGGACTCCCGCTCGATCAGGGCGATGCGGCTCCGCTTGCGCTCAATGTCAAAGACTCCCCCGGAGCGCTTCGGCGCGCTCTCGAAGGGGCTGGATCTGCTCGTTCAGGTCAAGAGCCATGGGGGGCAATAGGTGTCAGACCCGGGGCGCGGGCGCAAGGGCCGGCTCGCGCCGCCCGTCCAGCCACAGCCCCGCGGCCATGCCCAGCGCGGCCGGCAGCACCAGCCCCACCAGCCGCCAGCTGTCCTGGTCAAGGGCGGGCAGCGCCTTGAGCGCCACCCCCAGCAGCCCCAGCGCCGCAAGGCCCAGCCACAGCCGGGGAAGCCAGAGGCGGGCACGCTCGGAGC
>VGRA01000441.1 GCA_016875515.1 Deltaproteobacteria bacterium
TCTCCCGGCCCAGGTAGAAGCTGGTGGTGTTGGTCTCCGCGCGCAGCCCCTCCCTGCGCGCCGCGGCCATCACCTCCGGCACGGACGGGGACTGCATGAAGCCGTAGCGCCCCACCACGCGGAAGAAGCCGGCGCCCAGCTCCTCCACCAGCACCCGCTCCTGCACCGGCACCGTGGGCTGCTCGGCCACCGCCACGGACAGCAGCACCACCTGCTCGTGCAGCACCTTGTTGTGCTTGAGGTGGTGCAGCAGCACCGGCGGCGTGCCGTATGCCGAGGCCGCCATGAACACCGCCGTCCCCGGCACGCGCGGCGGCGGGTTGCCCTTCACGTCGTCCAGGAACAGCTCCAGCGGCATGGCCTGCTTCTGGAACCGCTCGGACAGCAGCCTCCGGCCGGTGAACCAGGTGGTCATCAGCGTGAAGATGAAGGCCGCCACCGCTATGGGGAACCAACCGCCGTCCACGAACTTGAGCAGGTTGGCGCCGAAGAACGGAAGGTCCAGGGAAAGGAAGAGCGCCACGAGCGGCCCGGCCTTCCACGCGGGCCACTGCCACGCCTGGGTGGACACCACGAAGAAGACGATGGAGGTGATGGTCATGCTGCCCGTCACCGCGATGCCGTAGGCGGACGCCAGTCGGCTGGACTGCTGGAAGGAGACCACCAGCCACAGGCACGCCGTCATCATGGCCCAGTTGATTTCCGGGATGAAAATCTGCCCCTCCTGCTCGCCGGAGGTGTGGACGATGGTCACGCGCGGGCAGTAGCCCAGCTGCACCGCCTGGCGGGTGAGGGAGAAGGCGCCGGAGATCATGGCCTGCGAGGCGATGACCGCGGCCACCGTGGACAGCCCCACCATGGGGTACAGCAACTCCGGCGGCACCAGCCCGTAGAAGGGGTTCCCCACGGCGGCAGGATCATGCAGCAGCAGCGCCCCCTGCCCGTAGTAGTTGAGCATCAGCGCCGGCAGCACCACCGCGTACCAATTAATGCGGATGGGGCGGGTGCCGAAGTGGCCCATGTCCGCGTAGAGCGCTTCGCCTCCCGTGATGCACAGCACCACCGAGCCCAGCACCACGAAGCCCCGGAAACCGTGCTCCGAGAAGAAGCGGACCGCGTTCCACGGGTTCAGTGCGGTGAGGATGGCCGGGTGCCCGGCGATGTAGCGGAGCCCCAGCACCCCCAGCACCAGAAACCACAGCACCATCACCGGCCCGAACAGCTTCCCGATTCCGGCCGTCCCGCGCCGCTGCAGGAAGAACAGCCCCACCAGGATGGCGAGCGTCACAGGCACCACCGGCGGGTGGCCCCCCGCCAGCTGCAGCCCCTCCACCGCGGACAACACCGAGATGGCCGGGGTGATGATGCCGTCCCCGTACAACAGCGCCGCGCCGAACAGGCCCAGCATCAGCATGGCCGTGCGCATCCTCGTCCCGCTGCCGGACGGGATGAGGGCCATCATGGCGAAGATGCCCCCCTCCCCCTTGTTGTCCGCCTTCAAGACGAAGGAGAGGTACTTCACCGACACCACGAGGATGAGCGACCAGGTGAAGAGCGACAGCACCCCCACCACGTTGTCATGCGTGGGGGTGAGCCCCGTGTGCGGGGTGAAGCACTCCTTCACCGCGTACAGCGGGCTCGTCCCGATGTCCCCGTAGACGATGCCGAGCGCCGCCAGGGCGAGGCTCCAGGTGCGAGCCCCGTTGCCGGGGGCGTGACTGCCGGATGCGGACATGACAGGCCACACTACAAAAAGTCACCCCCACCGGCAGGGCCTTGCAGGGGAGCGGTGCAATTGATCCGTAGTTCCGGCATGTTGCCGCTCCTACAACCCACTTCGGAGGGACGTCGCCATGGCGAAGGGCAGGTACGTGCTGGCCATTGACCAGGGGACCACGGGCACCCACGTGGCGGTGCTGGATGGCCGCGTGCGGGTGGTCGGCAAGGGCTACCGGGAGTTCACGCAGCACTTCCCGAAGCCCGGCCAGGTGGAGCACGACCTGGAGGACATCTGGGCCACGGTGGAGCGCTGCATCGCGCAGGCGCTCCGGCAGGCGGGGCTCACGGGCAAGGACATCTCCGCCATTGGCATCACCAACCAGCGCGAGACGACCGGGCTGTGGGACCGGGCCTCGGGCAAGCCGCTGCACCGGGCCATCGTCTGGCAGGACCGGCGGACGGCCCCGCACTGCGCGGAGCTCAAGGCGCGCGGGGTGGAGGCGGACGTGCGGCGCAAGACGGGGCTGGTGCTGGACCCGTACTTCTCCGCCACCAAGCTCTCCTGGCTGCTCACCCACGTGAAGGGGGCCAGGCGCAAGGCGGAGACGGGGGAGGCCTGCTTCGGCACCATCGACACCTGGCTCGTCTACAAGCTGACCGACCACGCCGCGCACGTGACGGACGTGTCCAACGCCTCGCGCACGCTGCTGCTGGACATCACCACCCTCGACTGGGACGACGCCCTCTGCCGCCTGTTCGACGTGCCGCGCCGCGCGCTGCCCAAGGTGGCCTCCTCTGCGGAAGTGTACGGGACGACGCGCGGGATGAAGTCCCTGCCGGACGGCATCCCCATTGCCGGCATGGCCGGTGACCAGCAGGCGGCGCTGTTCGGCCAGGCCTGCTTCTCTCCCGGCGAGGCCAAGTGCACCTACGGCACAGGCGCCTTCCTCCTCATGAACACCGGGGAGACGCCCGTGCAGAGCACCGCGGGGCTGCTCACCACGGTGGGCTGGCGGATTGGCAACAAGACCACCTACGCGCTGGAGGGCAGCTCCTTCATCGCCGGGGCGGCGGTGCAGTGGCTGCGGGACGGGCTGGGGCTCATCCGCAAGGCGGCGGAGGTGGAGCAGCTTGCCGCGGGGGTGAAGGACAGCGGCGGGGTGGTGTTCGTCCCGGCGCTGGCAGGGCTGGGGGCGCCGCACTGGCGGCCGGGCGCGCGCGGGCTCTTCATGGGCATGGACCGCGGCACCACGCGGGCCCACCTGGCGCGCGCGGTGCTGGAGGGGATGGCGCTGCAAATCAACGACCTGGCCTCCGCCATGCGGCAGGACAGCGGAAGGGACATCCCGGCCTTCAAGGTGGACGGCGGGGCGGCGGCCAACGACTTGCTCATGCAGTTCCAGGCGGACGTGCTCGGCTGCGCGGTGGTGCGGCCGAAGAACCTGGAGACCAAGTCCCTGGGGGCGGCGTTCCTAGGCGGGCTGGGGGCGGGCGTGTGGCAGTCCCCGGAGGCCATCCGCTCGGCCTGGGCGGCGGACCGCACCTTCCGGCCGAAGATGAAACCCGAGGCGCGCCGCCAGCACCTCGAGCGCTGGGCCCGCGCGGTGGAGCGGGCGTGAACGGCCGGGCCGGGGCGGCGCTGCTGGCGGCGGGGCTTGCGGCGGCTGGCTGCAAGCGCTGTGGCGAGGAGGCCGTCCCGGGCGTGG
>VGRA01000442.1 GCA_016875515.1 Deltaproteobacteria bacterium
CCCTACCTGGAGGCGAGCCTGGCCCGGACGACGCGGTGGCTGGGCCGGTGCGTGAGGGCCTGGTCGCGCGAGCGCAGCTCGCTGTTCGGGATTGTACAGGGCGGGATGCACGAAGATCTGCGCAAGCGGCACGCGGAGGAGGTGTGCGCGGTGGACCTGCCCGGGTACGCGCTGGGCGGCTACTCGGTGGGGGAGGCGCCGGAGGCGATGCACGCGGGGGTGGCCTACTCGGCGCCGCTGCTGCCGCGGGACAAGCCGCGGTACCTGATGGGGGTGGGGACGCCGCTGGACCTGGTGACGTGCGTGGCCGCCGGGGTGGACATGTTCGACTGCGTGCTGCCCACGCGGTGCGCGCGCAACGCGCTGTTGTTCACCTCCGAGGGGCGGGTGACCATCAAGAACGCCCAGTACGCGAAGGACGAGCGGTCGCTGGACCCGGCGTGCAGTTGTTACACCTGCCGAACCTTCAGCCGCGCCTACCTGAGGCACCTGTTCCACGCCAGGGAGCTGCTGGCCATGCGGCTCAACACGCTGCACAACCTGCACTACTTCCTGACGTTGATGGGCGAGGTGCGCGCCGCCATTGAGGAGGACCGGTACGCCGCGTTCGTGAAGGCCTTCTGGGAGGGGCCCCACGGCCCGCGGGCCGAGCGGGGGTGAGGGGCGGGCTGTGCGGCTTGCTCCTACCTTGGGCCGCTGATAAGAGCCGGCCCCTTTCCGTTGGATCCTGAAGGGTTCGCACACGTGCTCCACGCTCTCTCCATCCCGTGGGTGATGGCCGCTGCGCAGCAGCAGGGCTCCCCGTTCCAGTTGCTCATCATGATGGGCGCCACGGTGGCCATCATGTGGTTCCTGATGATCAATCCCCAGCGCAAGCAGATGAAGCAGCACCGGGACATGCTGGCTGCGCTGAAGAAGGGGGACGACGTGGTGACGAGCGGCGGCCTGATGGGCCGGGTGTACGCCATTGCGGACAAGGTGGTGACGCTGGAGGTGGCCTCCGGCGTGCGGGTGCAGGTGCTCAAGCAGTCCGTGCAGGGCAAGGTGGCCGAGGACTCCGCGGCCGTGCCCGCCGGCGCAGACAAGAAGGAGGAGAAGTGATGGACCGCTCCTGGGGTTGGAAGGTGACCATGGTGGTGGGGGTGACGCTCGCGTCGCTCTGGCTGCTGGTGCCGACGTACTGCTCGTTCCAGATGCCGCGCGAGCAGCGCAACGACTTGAAGGCGCTGCAGGGCTCGCTGCCCGGGTGGGCGCCGGATGCGAAGTACCGGCTGAACCTGGGGCTGGACCTGCAGGGCGGCATCCACATGGTGATGCGTGTGGACACGCGGACGGCGCTGCAGAAGCGGACCGACCGCCGTGGCATGACGATGGTGAACTACCTGAAGGAGCAGAAGGTGGGCGGGGAGGTGAAGTACGCGTCTGACCCGGACAAGCTCCAGGTGACGCTCACGGTGCCGGAGGCCGGGCAGGCCGAGGCGGTGAAGAACGAGGTGGAGAAGAACTTCGGTGACTTCTCGTACGTGTCCACCAACGGCAACGCGGTGGTGTTCGCGCTGCGCGAGGGGTCCGTGTCCCAATTCCGCACGGACGCGCTGGACCAGGCGCTGCTGACCATCCGCAAGCGCATTGACAAGTGGGGCGTGGCGGAAGCGGACATCCGCAAGCAGGGGGCGGACAGCATCGTCATCTCGCTGCCGGGCCGGTCAGACCCGGAGAAGGCGAAGGAGCTGGTGGGGACCACCGCGCAGCTCGAGTTCCGGATGGTGGACGACACGGTGGCCTTCTTCGACGACGTGTACAAGGCCGTCCCGCCCACCGCCGAGTCCGGCATCGAGCTGGTCACGGACGACGGCTTCCCGCAGCTGCAGGCGAAGGACCGGCAGGTACTGCTGGACTACGTGAAGGCCAGCGGCAAGGTGCCGGCAGACCGCGAGGTGCTGCTCGAGTGCCGCGAGGGGGCGAAGAAGGGCACGTGCGACTTCTACCGGACCTACTACGTGGAGAAGACGGTCCCGCTGACGGGTGACAGCCTGGCGGGGGCAGACGCCTCCATTGGCCAGTACAACGAGGCGGAGGTGAACTTCACCTTCGACGCGCAGGGGGGCAGGGACTTCGCGGACCTGACGGAGAAGAACACCGGCAAGCGGATGGCCATTGTCCTGGACGGGGTGGTCAACTCCGCGCCGCGCATCAACGAGAAGATCCCCAACGGCCGCGGCCGCATCACCATGGGGCGGCGCGCGGGGAAGACGAACGACGAGCTGCTGGGTGAGGCGCAGACGCTGTCCCTGGTGCTGAAGGCGGGGGCGCTGCCCGCGCCCGTGACGACGGGGGAGATCCGGCAGGTGGGGGCCTCCCTGGGCGACGAGCTCATCAAGAAGGGGGCGTTGGCCGCCATCGTCGGCCTGGCGCTCGTGATCCTGTTCATGGGGCTCTACTACAAGGGAGCGGGCGTCATCGCCGACGTGGCGCTGGTGCTCAACGGCCTGCTCATCCTGGCCTTCCTGGCCATACTGAACGCCACGTTGACCCTGCCGGGCATTGCGGGGTTCGTGCTGACGCTGGGTATTGCGGTGGATGCCAACGTGCTCATCAACGAGCGCATCCGCGAGGAGTTGCGGGCGGGGAAGAGCGCACGGGTGGCGGTGGACCAGGGTTATGACCGTGCCTTCTGGACCATCTTCGACGCGCACGTGACCACGCTCATCGCCGGCATCATCCTGTTCTTCGCCGGGACGGGGCCGGTGCGCGGCTTCGCCACCACGCTCATCATCGGCATCATCTCCTCGCTGTTCACCTCCATCGTGGTGACGCGGGTCATCACCACGTACACGGTGCACGGGCGCAACGCCCAGACCGTGTCCGTCTGAGGAGCGCTTCCGCAATGGAAATCATCAAGAACAAGACGAACATCGACTTCATCGGGAAGCGGAAGGTCGCGCTCTTCTTCTCCACCGCGCTCAACGTGGCCATCCTGGTGGGGATTGCCGTGGCGGGCTTCAACTGGGGCATCGACTTCGTGGGCGGCACGGTGGTGGAGCTGCAGTTCAAGCCCTCCGCGACCAAGGTGGATGCCGAGACGGTCCGCAGGCGGGCCGAGTCCAGCGGGCTCCACGACGTCTCCGTGCAGGGGATTGGCTCCCCGGATGAGCAGAGCTTCCTGGTCCGCTTGGGCGGCACCACGCAGCTGACGAAGGAGACGGCGGAGGCGGCAGACGCGGCGCTCAAGAACCTGGGCAGCGACGTGAAGGTGCTGTCGCCGGACCTGGACAACGGCATCCTGAACTTCCGCAGCCCGCGCAAGCTGGAGCTGGATGCGGTCAAGGCGGCCGTGGGCGGGACCATGGGGGTGAAGGAGGTCCGCGAGGTGGGCGAGGTGGCGGGCCAGTTCGAGTACCAGGTGGTGGCCTCGGGCATGGC
>VGRA01000443.1 GCA_016875515.1 Deltaproteobacteria bacterium
GGCCGAGTCGTAGATGTTGGCCACCAGCGTCCACCCGCCCGCGGTCATGTCGCAGTACAGGTTGACCGGTGCGACCGGGCCGGCCCCGTCCGGGTCAATGAGGTAGACGCCGTTGGGGCTGCCTGGAGCGTTTTCCAGCAATTCCTTGCAACTGCGCGCTGCCAATGGTCACAGACGTGGATGCCGTCGGCGAGGAGCAGGACCCGTCGTAGGCCGAGACCACGCAGGCGTAGGTGTCGCTCGGCAGGGGGCTGCCGGCCGGCACCGTGGAGGACGTGGGGCTGCCCTGCTTCGCGCCGCTGAAGGGCAGCCCGTTGCGCGTCCACACGAAGTCAAAGAACAGGTTGTCGCCGTCCGCGTCACCGCTCTGCCCCGTCACCGAGCACACCAGGTCATCAGCGTCCCCGGCCGCTGCCGGCAAGGTGCGGACGGTGGGCGCGGCGGGCGGCGCGTTCTGGATGGTGACGCTGTTGCCCGTCACGGCCGCCCCCGACAGCGCGTCGTCGTCCGGCGTGGCCACCACCGTCACCGCCTGGCCCCGCGTGAAGTTCGTCCCGGGCAGGATGTTGCCGGTCACGCCCTGGACGGTCACCCCGTTCACCCTCCACTCGTGGCGCCACCGCCCACGGGCTGGCTGCCCGCCTTCCACTCGTACGCGTAGCCCTCCGCGTCCCCGTCCAGGTCATTCCAGCCGGACGGGGTGCACGTGAACGTGTCCCCCTTGCCGCCGGACAGCGGCGAGGCGGAAACAGCCTGGACGGACGGGACGGAGTTCTCGATGGTGATGCTGTTGCCGGTCACCGGCGCGCCGGAGGCCTGCCCGCCATTCGGCGTGGCCACCACCGTGACCACCTGACCCTTGGTGAAGTTCGACCCGGGCAGGGGGCGGTCCTGTCACGTCCACGCAAACCCGGCGCACACCTTGCCGCCACCCCTGCTCTGGGCCACGCTCCAGCCACCTTGAAGAACCTTGCACCCCTGCTGCTCGCCGCGGCCCTCCTGTCCGCCTGCCCGCGCCCGCCCTCGGCGGTGCAGGACGCCGGCACGGACGCTGGCCCTCCCCCGCCTCCCTGCGCCACCTGCACGGAGGACGAGCAGTGCATCCGGGACCGCTGCGTCCAGCGCCACTGCCCCCTTCAGCTGTGCGGGCTGAAGGCCGTCTGCTGGGAGGGCTCGTGCGTGGACGAGGCCTGCATCGGCGTGGTGTGCCCGGTGGAGTCCAGGTGCGCCCAGGGGCAGTGCCTGCTGTTTGCCTGCGAGGACGGCGGGGAGTGCCCGCGCGACCTGGTCTGCTACGACGGCGCGTGCGTGGACCCCGCCTGCGTGGGCATTGCCTGCGCCCCCGGCCACGCGTGCATCTCCGGGCACTGCGTGGCCCCGGGCTGCGGCGGGGGCAGTTGCCCGCCGGCCGAGGCCTGCTTCGAGGACGCCTGCACCGAGCCGGACTGCATTGGCATCATCTGCCCGGCGGGGCTGCACTGCGTCCGTGGCGGGTGCACGGACTGCGGGCCCGGCACCTATCCCTCGCCGGAGGACGGCTTCTGCATCCCGGAGTACGCGCCCGGGGAGGGCTGCACCGCCGGCCACCAGTGCCTCTCCAACGCCTGCGTGGACGGCACCTGCTGTGACGGCAGCTGCGTCGCCCCCTGCACCCGCTGCGCGGGCGGGGCCTGCCAGCAGCGCCTGCCGGGAGAGCCGGACGCGCGCTGCGGGGGCTTCCTGTGCGGGGCCGCCGGTGCCTGCCGGACGGACTGCAGCGGGGACGGGGAGTGCGCCCCGGGCCATCTCTGCACCGCGGAAGGGGCGTGCGAGCGGCCGCGGCAGCGGGGAAGCCCCTGTGCCCGGGACGCGGAGTGCCAGTCCAGCTTCTGCCGCGAGGGGCGCTGCTGTGACTCGGACTGCCGGGGCGGCTGCGGGACATGCGCGGCGGCCTCGTCTCCCGGCACCTGCACGCCCCTCCCGGCGGCGAGCCCCTGCCGCTCCGACGCGGCCACCGGCTGCGACGTGGCCGAGGCCTGTGACGGCACCGCGCTCACCTGTCCCGCGGACGGCTTCCAGCCGGGTGGCACCCCGTGCGGCCCGGGCGTGGTCTCGGACTGGGGGCCGTGCGCCGTGGGCCCGGAATGCAGCGGGCAGGGGACGCAGGGCCGGACCATCACCTCGTTTGCCTGCGGGTCGGCCGGGGAGTGCACCGCCACGCCACGCACCGAGACGCGCTCCTGCACCGTCAGCGTCGTGGGGACGCCCTGCGGCGCGGAAGACGTCTCCGCCTGGAGTGCCTGCAGCTACCCGAGCACCTGCGCGACGGCGGGGACCCGCACCCGCACCGTCACCCGCACCACGTGTGGGGCCGGCGGGGCGTGCGGAAACCCGCAGACCTCCACCGAGTCCGGCCCCTGTTTCCGCGCCACGGACGGGCTCACCTGCGGGGCGGACACCACCTACGGCGCGTGGTCCACGTGCAGCGGCTTTGCCAACACCTGCGCCGAGACCGGCTCCCGCTCCCGGGACGTCACCCGCTACCGGTGCTCGGGCGGCACCTGCCGCGGCAACACCTCCACCGAGCCCGGCAGCTGCACCCGCAACACGGACGGCAAGACCGGCTGCGCCGCCACCCAGACATCCACCTGCCAGTACTCCAGCTTCCGGTGCGACAACCTGGGCTGGAAGGAGGTCACCACCTACGCCTGCAAGAACGGCGTCTGCAGCGGCACCACCGTCAACCAGTCCAACTCCACCTGCGTCAAGCCCTGTCCCATGTCTTGCGCCTTCTGCTCGGTGGGCGGGGGCACCCCTTGAGGGAGCGGTGGCTGCCTACCCAGCCTCCGGCACCCGGAAGCTCAGCACCGTCCTCCCCGGCCGGGACTGCAGTTCCAGCCTCCCCCGGTGCGCCTCCGCAATCTTCCGCGCCAGCGGCAGCCCCAGCCCCGTCCCCTTCTCCCGCGTGGTGAAGAACGGCTCGAACACCCGCCCCGCCTCTGCCTCCGGGATGCCCGGGCCACCGTCCTCCACCTCCAGCGCGTAGAGCCCCCCCTCGGCCCGTCCCCGGAACACCACCCGCCCTCCCCGGGGTGACGCCTGCAGGGCGTTCTTCAGCAGGTTGACGAGCGCCGCGGTGACGAGCCCCTCGTCCACCCGCACCCGGCCAGCCTCTGCCTCCACCACCACCTCCACGCCCCGCTCTCGCGCCTCCCCGGCCAGGTGCAGGGCTGCCGCCTGAAGCAGCCCGGGGCCGTCTACCGCGGAGAGTGACAGCGGCTGCTCCCGCGCAAAGGCGAGGAAGTCCTCCACGATCCGGGTGAGGTACCTCAGCTCCCCCCGCACCCGGGCCACGTGCCCCTTTGCCTCCTCCACTGACGGCGCCGCCCCGGACAGCTCCTCCTCCAGCAGCCCCGCGAACAGCTCCATCCCGCCCA
>VGRA01000444.1 GCA_016875515.1 Deltaproteobacteria bacterium
AGATCGTGGGCGGCATGGGGGATCCGCTCGAGCCGGCCGGCCTGCAGACGGGCAGCACGCTGCGCTTCCTCGCCCGGTACGCGCAGGCGCTCACCGAGCAACTGCCGCGCGCGGGGCGGGTGAAGGTGCTGAGGCAGTGGGCCGGCTGCTACGACGTGACGCCGGACCACTCCCCCATCCTCGGCCACACCCCCGGGGTGTCCAACCTGCTGCAGATGAGCGGCTTCGTGGGCCACGGCTTCATGATGGCCCCCGCGGTGGCCGAGCGGATGGCGGCGTGGATGTGCACGCGCGAGCCGGACGAGCTGTTCACCCGCTTCAACCTCTCCCGCTTTGCCGAGGGGCGGTACGAGCGCGAGGACATGATCATTGGCTAGCGGCGTCCGGTGGACGGGGCCGGCGCTGGCGGTGGCGGTGGCGGCGCTGCTGGCAGCGGCCTTCCCGGCGCGCGCGGACTACATGGACCACTTCGTGGTCCGGGACGACGTGGGGCTGCGCAAATCCCCATCCCTGGGCCCGGCGAAGCTGCTGCTCCTCCCGGTGGAGGTGGCGGGCTTCCCGGAGATGGACCGGGGGACGCTGGAGCAGTTCTTCGGGACGGACTACGGCGGTTTCGGGGACTACTACCGCACGGCCTCCCTGGGCAGGTTCCAGCCGGAGGTGACGGTGGGCCCCACGGTGCGGTTTGAGTCCTGCCCGCTGGATCCGCAGAAGTTCCCCGGCTGCGCCATTGCGCGCGGGGACGTAAACTCGCTGTCCGCGGGGCTGGACCTCATGCGGGAGATCCTCCGCCAGGCGGACGAGGGCGGGGCGGACTTCGCCGCGCTGGACGTCAACGGCCGCAAGGGTGTTCCAGACGGATGGGTGGAC
This sequence comes from Deltaproteobacteria bacterium, assembly GCA_016875515.1. Classification (GTDB taxonomy): domain Bacteria; phylum Myxococcota; class Myxococcia; order Myxococcales; family Myxococcaceae; genus VGRA01. The sequence continues at coordinate 871 of VGRA01000444.1, forward strand.
GGGGTGATGGTGCTGCTCAACATCCCCTTCGGTGGCGTGGCGCTTCCCTTCGCCTACTTCAACCAGGGGGACGACCTGGCGGGGGGCATGGGTGGGCCGGCCAGGCTGGACGGGGTGAAGGTGCCGCTGCTCGCCATTGCGGGGTACTCGGACATCCTGGTGATGGTGCACGAGTTCGGCCACCTCCTGGGCCTGACGGATCTCTACGACGAGGGGGGAACGTGGGCCGGGCTGCAGCTGTCCTGGATGGGGGCGTGGAGCTACACCCCGGCCATCCCGCTGCCGGACGCCGAGTCGCGCTTCCGGCTGCGCTGGGGGAACTGGCACCAGGTGGAGGGCACGGAGACGGTGACGCTGCGGCCGGCAGAGATGTCCGGGGACTTCGCCCGGGTGGGCGTGGGGGACGAGTACTTCCTGGTGGAGAACCGGGGGCCCGGGAAGTTCGACACGGACCTGCCGGTGCGGGGGCTGGCCGTGTACCACGTGGACCGGACGGTGAAGCTGGACGGGCGCGAGGGGACGTTCTTCCAGCGGCTGATTGACTGCGTGCAGTGTGATCCCGGCCACCCGTACATCCGGCTGCTCCAGGCGGACGGGAAGTCGGACCTCGAGCAGGGCGGCCGGTTCGATCCTGCCAACGATCTGTTCCTGCCCGGGGATTCGCTCTCCACGACCGCGACGGCGCTCTACTCAGGCGCGGCGTCCGGGTTTGAATTGTCTGACATTGAAGCGCTGCCGGACGGGAGCCTCCGCGCGCGGATCAAGGGTCCGGCGGACGGGCAATGCAACGAGTCGCTCTGCGAATCCGGCGAGGGCTGCCAGCCCGCCACGTGCGGCCCACAGGCTGCCCCCGGTCCATTCGGGTGCAGCGCGGCAGTGCCGAAGGGCGCCGGGGTGGCGTGGGGACTGGCCCTGTCAGGGCTGGGCCTGCTGCGCCGCCGCCGGCAGCCTGCCTGACCACCTTCAGGACGCGCTGCCAACAGGCTAGAAGGCGGTTGACGCATCACCCTTCCTGCCATGGGATCGCACGCCATGTCCTTGATCGAAGCTGGCACGGTGCTGGACGGCCGGTACGAGGTCATCCGGCCGCTCGGTGAGGGTGGCATGGCCACCGTCTACCTGGTGCGTCACCTCGGGCTCCAGAGCGAGCACGCCCTGAAGGTGCTCAACCCTGAGCTGTACGTCCACGACGAGATCCGCCAGCGCTTCCTCGCCGAGGGGCGCATCCAGGCGAAGGTCCGCCACCCCAACATCGTCGCGGTCACGGAGATCGTGACGGCGCCGGTGGCGGGCCTCGTCATGGACTACGTCCCGGGCGAGTCCATGGGGGAGCGCCTCCGCACGCGCGGCGCGTTCCAGGACCTGGGCGAAGCGAGGCGGCTGTTCCTCGAGGTGCTGTCCGCCGTGGGAGAGGCCCACCGGCAGGGCGTGGTCCACCGGGACCTGAAGCCGGACAACATCATCCTCGGCAAGGACTCGCGGGGCGTGCTGCAGGCGCGGGTCACCGACTTCGGCATTGCGCGGGTGGCGGACTCGGGCGGCCGGCAAACCCGCACCGGCGCGCGCATGGGCACGCCGCGGTACATGAGCCCCGAGCAGATCAAGGGCGCGGAGTCAGCGGATGCCCGGTCGGACGTCTTCTCGCTGGGTGCCATCCTCTACGAGATGGTCACGGGGCGCATTGCGTTCGAGCGCGGGAGCGACTTCGAGACCATGCAGGCCGTGACGGCGGGAGACTACGTGCCCCCCGAGCGGATCACCGCCGGGTTGCCTCCCGGGATCCGGGACAGCATCCAGCGCGCCCTGTCCATCCGCCCGGAGGACCGGTTCCAGGACTGCGAGGCGTTCGCGGACGCGCTGACCGGGAGTGTGCCTCTGGCCGCACCGGCACCCCGGGCGTCCCCCGGTGGGCGGCCTTCCGCGCCAGCGGCACCTGCGGCGAGTCCTGCGTCCCTCCCGGATGGCGAGAGGCCCGGCCACGTGCGGATCCTAACGGGGTCATTGGTCATGGCGGCTGCGTTCTGGGCGGTGCTCGGGCTCATCTTTTCAATCGAGCGCCCCTACATGGTCGAGCGCTTGCCCGCGCTGCTGTTCTTCGGCACCGACATCTCCGGCTTGGCGCTCTTCTTCGCCGCGACATTTGTCGGCTCCGCAAGCCAGAGGACGTCCACCTTCTCGTTTTTGTCCCTGGTGAAGGTGGCTCTCGTGTCACTGCCTGTGCACGTCATGGTGTCGAAATCGGGTGGGGTGCCATGGGGCTGGGCGTGCTCGTTCGCCGCCCTGCTGTGGATGGACATTTCCACCCGCAAGGGGAAGACGGTCCCTTCCGCCTGGATCGTGGGAATGGTCCCTGTCTTCGCCTTCATCGCCTCGGCGAGCGGCACGTACAAGACCTTCTACGACCGCCACGCGATGCACCACTACCTGGCGGTGGCGATGTTTGCAGCCTGGGTGTTGGCGGTATCCCTCCTGTCCGAGAGCGCCGCCTTTGGACGGGTCGCCTCCTCGGGGCCCCGCCCGTACCTTC
>VGRA01000445.1 GCA_016875515.1 Deltaproteobacteria bacterium
GGACTTCCAGGAGATCCTCAACGAGAAGCCGGAGATCGCCTCCGGCATCATCAAGGTCCTCACCCGGCGCTTGCGCTCCGCCATCCAATAGGCGCGCGCGGTCCCTGCCCTCAGCCCCTCCGGAGGACGGCGAGCGCCGCCTCGAGGTCTGCGGGCACGGGCGCCTCGAACGAGAGCGCCTCCCCGCTGTCCGGGTGCGGGAAGCACAGCCGCCACGCGTGGAGCCCCTGCCTGCCCAGCGCGGCCTCCGCCGCGGCGACCCCGGGGCTGCGCTTCCCGCGCAGGCCGTAGGTGGCGTCTGCCAGCAGCGGCCATCCCGCCTCGGACAGGTGAACCCGCACCTGGTGCGTGCGCCCGGTGAGGAGGTTCACCTCCAGGAGGGCCGCGCGGGCGAAGCGCTCGCGCACGCGCCACTCGGTGGACGCCGGCTTGCCCTCTCTCACCCGCCCCGTGAAGCGCTTGCGGTCCCGCGGGTGGCGGCCGTACGGCGTGTCGATCCGCCCCTCGTCCGTGCGCGGCTGTCCATGGACCAGGGCGAGGTAGCGCTTGTCCACCGCGCGCCGCTTGAACGCGGCCTGCAGCGTGGCCAGCGCCTCGTCCGTGCGGGCCACCACGAGGCAGCCGCTGGTGTCCTTGTCCAGCCGGTGGACCAGCCCCGGGCGCGCCGCCTCCCCCTCCCCCAGCTCGCCGAAGTGGTGGAGCAGCCCGTTGACGAGCGTACCGGCCCAGTTGCCGGCAGCCGGGTGCACGACGATCCCGGGCGCCTTGTCCACCACGACGAAGGCCGGCTCCTCGTGGAGGAGCGCGAGCGGAAGCCGCTCCGCCTTGAGCCCGGAGGGCGGCGCGGGAGGTGGCTCCACGCGGATGCGCTCGCCGCCCCGCAGACGGAGGGCGGGACGGATGCGCGCCCCCTCCAACGTGACGTGCCCCTGGTCGACGAGCGCGGCGGCGCGCGAGCGGGAGGTCTGCTCGAGCGCGGCGGCGAGGTACTGGTCCAGCCGCTGGCCCCTGGCCGAGTCCGGGACCACCCACTCACGGACGGCGGTCACCACAGCGGCGACTTGACGGTCCCCTTCGGGCGCAGCACCAGGTCCACGATGGCGCGGTCGAAGAAATTGGTGGCGGCATCCAAGGAGGCCCCCACGCGGTTCCGGTAGAGGATCCTGCCCTCTTCGATATCCTCTCCGAGGAGCTCGTACAGGGAGTCCCTCTGGACGCCCTCGAGGATCTTCGCCTCGTTGTAGAGCGCGATGTCGGAGGCGATGGTCCGCGCCCACCGGACCGCCTTGGACTTTTCCTCTTCCGTCATGACCCGGTACCTTTAGGGCCGGTCCCGAGGCACGTCAAATCATCGCTTCGCGGCGGGCCTGGTCGCCTGCACCAGCTCCAGGTAGCTCTTCGACACGCGGAGCGGATCCAGCCCCAGCGTCTGGGCGAGGCTCATCAGCGTTCCCCGTAGGTAGACGTGGGCAGGCAGCTCGCCGAACCGGTCTGCCTCCACGTTCTCGAGCGTCTTGCGCACGATGCGCGTGCGGGCGGCAATGTCGTCCAGGGAGAGCCCCTGGGCATTGCGCACCTTGCGCAGCAACTCGCCGTTGAAGACCGTCTCGGGCGGGAAGTCCGCGGGCCGCTGCTTCACCTCCCGGGGCTTCGGGGTGGCAAGCACCAGGCCCGTCTCCGGGACCGCCAACGGCGGCGCGGGGGCCACGGCCACGGGAGGGGCAACCGGGACGGGCACGGGGGCGAGCGCAGGCGCGGCCGGGACGGCGAGAACGGCTGGCGGCGGGACGGGCTCTGACGCGGGCACCACGGCAAGCGACTCGGGTGCAGCCTGGGGCTGTGCCGCGCGAGGCGGCGGGGGCGGCGCGAGCGTGGGCGGCGGCGCGAGCGTGGGACGGATACGGGCGGGGGGAGGGAGCTCAGGGACCTGGAAGCCCCACGAGGGGTCCAGCTGGCGGAACTGGACCGGGGTAACGGCCCGCTCCGGGCTGTTGGGCAAGGGCGGGGGGGCTGATCCGCCGGCGACCTCGGTGCCGGGCGCCAGGGACGGCGCTGGTGGAGGTAGCGCCACCGGATCACCCCGAGCGTCCACCCGCGGCTCGGGGTCCAGCTCGAGCAACTCTTCCGGATCGAGCTCGATCAGGTCTTCCGGGTCAAGCGACTCCAGCGGCACTTCGTTCTCGGCGTCCGTCACCGGGTCCGCTGCCTCGGGCGGGAAGCCCTCCTCGCCGGTGGTGGGCCAGGCCGGGATCGCGCGCAGCGCGCGCAGGCTGGGCTCCTCCACCGCCGAGTCATGACGGACCACCGCGGGCGCGGCACCTGCGACAGGTGACGGCGCCGCAGGGCCAATTCCCTCCCACCGGAACGCCAGGGGGGCCTTCCTCACCACCTCGGAGGTCGCCGCGACCGAGGACCGAGCAGCAGTCGCCGGCAGGGCCGACCGGGTCGGCTCCGCCCCGGATGCCAGCGGAACGACGGAAGCCGCAGCGTTCACGCCGGCAGGGGCGGCGCCAAGGGGAGCGGCAGCGGTTGCCGGATCCAGCGACCGGCGGTCCTCCACGACCGGGCCGCCCACGCCCCCGGTGGCGGCCGCGACGGAAACGGTGGGCGCGGCGGGTTCGGGCTCCGGCGCCCGACGCGCGTCCGCAACCGGAACCGTCGAGACCTCGTTGGCAGGCAGGGAGGCAGCGGGAGCCTCGGCCGCCGGATCGTCCGCCCGGTGCCCGCCCACCGCCGGGATCGGAGCAACCTCGCCGACTGAAAAGACGACGTTGGTCGGCGCGACGTCGGTCGATACAATGGCGACGGGCTCCGGTGAACGTTGTTGGTGCGCCACCGGCTGCTCGACCGTGGAGGCAACCGCGACGCCGGCGGTCGTCCCCTCACCGGCCGGCCCACTGCGCGTCGCATCCTGCACGGAGCTGGACGTTGCGACCGCCCGAGCCACCTGCGGCGGTTGCGCCGGGAGCGCGGGGCTTGCCGGACGAGGCGCCTCCGGGACGGCGGGCGCAGGCGACAGCGCAGCGGCCGGTGTGCCCTCGCCCCGCTTCCCCTCCAACTGCCTCGCCGCGGTAGGCACCTCGGCGGGCTGGGGCGGGGGCGGGACCGCCAGGCCGTAGGGCACCCAGGTGGCGCCCCCTCCGGGGGTGGCCGGGGCCCACGTGAAAGAGATCCTCGTGGTGCTCCAGCTCCCCTGCCCCGCGGGTGCGGGGGACGGGAAGGGCCGCGAGGGTGCCGCCGGGGACGACGCGCGGGGGGCCCGGGGCTTGCGCGCCCTTGGACGCTTGGCGGGGGGGACCGCGGCCGGCGCCAGGGACGGCACCACCACCCGGGGCGCAGCGGCAGCCGCGGCGTGCAACTGCTCGTCGTAGTCCGCACGCCGGCCCGGGTCGGACA
>VGRA01000446.1 GCA_016875515.1 Deltaproteobacteria bacterium
GGACAGCCCGAACGTCTGCAACGGTGCCAACGGGACGAATGGCACCAACGGTGCCAACGGGGCCAACGGCACCAGTGTCACCGCCACGCCCGAGCCAGCGGGCAGCAACTGCGTGAACGGAGGCGTCCAGCTCACGACCGCTTCGGGGGTGGATTATGTCTGCAATGGCTCAGAGGGGCGCCTGCTCTCCGTCAATGCCGGGGCGGACCAGGTGGTGTCCATTGGAAGCACGGTGACGCTGGCAGGCTCCGTCGCCGCCTCCGTCATCGGCTACCGCTGGGTGCAGATCTCAGGACCTGCCGTCATTCTCAGCAACACGCAGTCCCTGACGGCCACGTTCACGGCGCCTCCCTACTCCACGCAGTTCCAGGCCAACATCGTCCTGCAGCTGCAGGGGACAGACGGGGCGCGGCTGGAGACGGACCTCGTGGTCATCAACGTGCTCTGGTACCCGGCCAACTGCCAGGTCGCGCTCAACCAGAAGCCGGGGGCAGCCAGCGGCGCGTACACCATTGACCCGGACGGCATCCACGGGGAGGCGCCGTACAGCGTCTACTGCGACATGACCACCGACGGCGGCGGTTGGACGCTCGTCTGGAGCAACACCCGAGGCAGCACCGGCAAGCCCACCACGAACATGGCGTGGACCATCGCCACCACGACGGTGCCGCTGTACTCCGGCACATTCGGGTCGAACCTGGAGGCCTTCACCGTCTACACGGGGCTGAGCCGCTGGACGAACCTGGCGCCCGGAGGCCAACTCCGGTACGCGTGGGCCCCGAACTACGGAGTGGCCATTGCGCAGGCCGTGCGCTGCAGCTTCACCCTCACCGGGAGCAGCTACATCCTCTCGCTCACCTCGTGCACGCAGCAGGTGGGCTCCGTCACCTCCGGCTTGCAGACCAGCGCGTCGGGCATTGGCTTCAGCACCGTGGACATGGACAACGACAGCCACTGGGGCTTCAACTGCGCCGCGGCCTACTCGGGGACGCCCTGGTGGTACTACGCCTGCTGGAACGGGAGCATCAACGGCGGCGGCGAGAACAGCGGTGCCGGCTACTACAATGGGGCGTACTGGGCCGGCGCGGACGTGGCCTGGGGCGCGGCCAACGGTACCGGCGCCGGCAACGGGTGGATGTACGTGCGGTGAGCGGGGCCGCGCTGCAGGGCGACCACGGCAGCACCACGAGCATTCTGAAGTGGACCCCAATTCCCAGACAGGGGGCGGATTTGGAAATCGGGGCGGCTCCGTGGTGAAGGGAGCTGCACATGGGAAGGAAGACCACGAAGCGGTACGACCCGGCGTCCCCGGCGGCAGGAACGCCACCAGCCTCCCGAAGCAGCTCGTCCCCGGATGAATGTCCGACAGGCTGCGCGCAGCCAGGAAGACCACCGGCTCGGCCGGGTGGGACAGCGTCACCAGCGAGCCCTGGAGGAAGTCCCGCACGCCGCACGCGCCTGGAAAGCGCAGCAGCGCCCGCGGCCGCTCCCCTTCCGGAGGAGCCGCCCCGAGCGCTGCGAGCAACGGCGACAGTGGGACGTCCACGCGGGACCGGGCAGGCCCGTGGAGATCAGGTCTCGACGGCGCCGGCCATGATGCCCACGAGCTCGCCGGACTTGCTGCGCCCCACGAGCACGAGCGTCACCTCGATCTCGCCGAAGGCGTACAGCTTCATGTCCGTCAGCTCGGAGGTCATCTTGTTGGCGAGCTTCGTCCACTTCTGCGTGTCCGCGTCCTGCAGCCCGCCGGTGTTGGTCCGGTGGGACAGGAAGTTCACCACGGACCGCTCCTCTGCCGGCTGCTGGGTCAGCGGCCGCTTCTCGCTGTAGCGCTCGCCGCCGGCCAGCGCCGTGGCGTGCTTCTGGAAGCTGGGGGCCAGCTTCTCCGCCACGAGAGACGGGGTGATGGGGGCGTTGCCGATCTTCCCCCCGGAGACCGCAAACACGGGGGACTCGGACTCGGAGACGTTCAGCAGCCCCTTCGTCAGGGACGCCAGCTGGGTCTTCAGCGAGGGCTTGGCCGCCCCGAACTCCCCCTTGAGCACCGCCACGTCCGCCTGCAGGTGCTTGGGCAGCTTGGCCAGGTCCGCGGCGCTCAGCCGCCCGTCCGCGCCTGCCGCCTTCTTCGCCGAGGCCTCCACCTGCCCGCGCAGCGTGGACACCAGCTTCGGTACGGACACCGTCTGCTGGCCGGTACGCTGGAAGAAGTCCATGGCCTCGTCCACGAACGCCTTGCCGGGGCCGGTGGTCTCCGCCAGCTTCTTCGCCTCGTTCACCGACAGGCGGCCGTCCGCGCCCGCGACCTTCTTCACGCCCTTCTCGAACTGCTTCGCCCACGCGTCGGCGAAGGTGGCGGGGGACGGGGACTGGCTGATCTTGCTCATGGGCAGGCCTCGGGGGACGGCGGTTGGAAGTTGACGGGTATGTAGCCCCCGCGTCCCTGGTTCCAAGGCGGGGCCTCTCCCGGTGACACCGGGGCGCTACAGCTACAGGTAGAACTGCGCCTGCATCCGGACCTGGGGGTGGCCGTCCTGGAACGTGGCGCCCGTCAGCCAGAAGGCGTCTGCCTGGATCTTGAAGGCGTGCTCCTGGAAGTACCAGTTGAGCCCGCCCCCGTACTCACCCGAGCGCTTCACCCCGGTCAGCTGCCCCAGCGGCACCACCTCCCCCACCCGCCCCACCACCTCCAGGTGCTCGCCCAGCATGTACCCCAGCTGCGCGTGGTACCCCCAGCCGCTCCGGGACAGCTCCGCCTTGCCGTCCGCCCCCACCCGCCGGCGCGTGCCCACCGCCTCGCGGTAGATGAACTCGCCGTGGAAGGAGAGCCCGCGCCACTTGAAGAGCGCGTCGGCGTTGGCGTGGGCGTAGTCGTACGGCCCCAGCACATAGGTGCTGTCGAACGTGCTGCGGGACCGGGAGGTGGACCGGTTGAACGCCCCCGCCACCTGGAACGCCAGCCGGGGCTGCGCCTCCCGCGCGATGTCCGCCTCGATCAGATCGTCGAACCCGCCGAAGGGGGACCACTGCAGCCGCGCCACCGCCAGCACGCCGTCGTTCGCCGGCCCGGTGCGGTTGCGCCCGTCTCCACCGAAGATCCCGAGCGAGTAGCCGAGCCGGCCCCCGAGCCCGAGGAGATCCTGCGACAGCAGCTGGAGGCCCACGTCCCGGTCCAGGTTGAACTCCGCGTTGGACCGGGACCGGTCCACGAACTGCAAGGCGCTGGAGGAGACCACCCGCTGCCGGTTGAAGGGCACCTTGCCCTGCCCGAAGCGGACGTTGAGATCCCTCAGCCCGGACCAGGTGAGGTACGCGTCGCGGAGCGGCAGCCGGAGGTCCGGCTCGGTGTCTCCGTTCGCGAAGCCCAGTTGCACGCAGTACTGCCACTGCGGCC